>JBAVCK010000189.1:0-15370 GCA_049586635.1 Bathyarchaeia archaeon | reverse complement strand
ACATTACAAAGAAGTTCCCCCCGGCTCGCTTTTGCCTCCAGCCTCTTGAAAAAAACGCCGTTATATCCCATGTCCAGATGGCTGTATGGGGTTATGGACTATGACAGACACCCAATGGCATGGTATGGCATCATTCCCAGAGGAGTGTTCAACCGTCTGTACGCGAATAAACTCATTAACTATATTTTGGCAGTTGAGACGCTTGATCGATACTCCACTAACTGGCGGCAAATGCCGGTGCTGAACAGAGTCAGCGACGCCTCTCGCAAGCAAAATGTGCGCGCCAGGTCGAAACGGTTCCGGGACCCTGTCTAACAAAGACATTCCCTAATCCAATTATACGGCAGGTGCTTGTCTACGCTAAGCTTCCATCAAGCTTGCAATGTTCTACGGACAATTCCTCCATTTGAAACTCAAGCGTCCGTTGCCAGAGTCACGCACCCTTATACGCTGCAGACATTGTAAATTCACGGCTAGACTGCTCCAAATGAGCTGGTAAAGAAAGCCAAACATACCGTCCTAGTTCCAGCCCTACAACCCATGAGAATCCACGTGCTGAAATCTAAAGTGCATAATGCAACAGTGACGGAGGCGAACCTAGACTGCGAGGGCAGCCTCCTAATGGACGAGTCCTTAATGAAATCCGCAAACATAAGAGAGTTCGAAAAAGTTCTAGTGGCAAATTTTACCAATGGAAACCGCTACGAAACATATGTCATGAAAGGTAAAGCGGATTCCGGAGTGATTTCAGTAAATGGCGCGGGCGCACGTTATAGTTGCCCGGGAGAAAAGATTACGATTTTTGCGTTTGCAGAAATAGAGGAATCGGAAATCATGAGTCCCAAGATAGTCCTCGTAGACGAAAAGAATAGGGTGAAGAAACTCCTCCATACGTTCTGACCGAATCCAATTGCGCATAGTGAGATTTTGGCGGGTCCAAGGGGGTTTGGGAACTCTTCGAGATATGTGATTTTTGTCTTTGTCCAGCGTCTCTGCCAACTCGCGGAGTTTACTGTAGGAGATACGTGCTCGCGTGAATATGCCTCGTCCTATCGAGTATACGTTATGCTTCTGGTTAGCGTTTCGTTGATTTTCTTAGATGCCTCATCCAATGAGAACATCGGGAGTTTTCGTTCAGTTCCAACGCGGTAGCCGCCGGTGTTATTGAGCACGACCACATCCGAAGCGTCGATATTGCCAACCTCAATGCATTTCTTCAGGCCCGCGACTGCGGTCCAAACTGCGGGTTCGGAGTTCAATCGCTCTAAGTTGAGGAGCTTGCCTCCTTCGACTATTTCTTCCTCGGTGACGGTTTCTGCAATACCACGAGCCTCGTCGAGCAACCGTTTCAGGTACGGATATCCTTGCGTTGGATTGCCGTTGGCGAGTGTTGAAGCAATCGTCTTGGGAGAATCAACTTTGAGATCTGGCGGCAAATCTTCCAAGCCTTTCTTGTATGCGTTCACGATGGGGGCGCAGTTCTCGGGTTGAACGCAGACCAAGTGTGGCGGTTTGATCGGGAATCCCATCTCTTCAAGCTCTACGAACCCTTTGTGCACGCCGTATGGCCCAACTCCGCTCGCAATTGACTGCAAGTAGAAGTCTGGCTTCACGCTGGTTTCGTAGATTTCAAAGGACAGGGCTTTCATAGCTCCACGGCGGCAAATATTCCCGAAACCTCCTTCCGAAGGGATCCCACTTTCACTCGCGTATTTGTCCGCCCTCTCTATGGTCTTGAAGTAGTCCGCATCAAGAAAGGCCGCACCAACGTTGCTCGGTGTGTCGAAGTTGATTCTCGCTTTGGCCGTTATGGGGACAAATAGATGCATTTGAAAGATCGGTGCACGACTCAAACCGTAGGTAAATCCGGCAGCCGTATTCCCAGTCGAGTAAAGAACAAACTTCCGAATCCCGATCTCCCTGAAACGAGCAAGAGTGAGTCCCGCTTCCCGCACTTTGAAAGTATTCGTCGGGTTGGCGCTTTCATCCTTTATCCAGAGGTGTCTGAGGCCCAAATGTTTGCCAAGTTTATCCGCCTTGAAGAACGGAGTTGCCCCTTCGCCGAGGTCCCAGGCACTTTCGGGATTGGTGATGGGAAAGAGTCGCCAGTAGCGCCAAGGTCCGCGTTTGGATTCATCAATCCAATCGGCTATCCTCTCGTAAGCGTACTTTACATCCAGGAGCCCGCCGCAGGTGCACTTTGTCGTATGCTTTCTGAAGTCGTATGTGCGTCCGCATTTTACGCACGAAATCTGGAAGCGTCGATCTGGGCCTGATTCGTTCGGTTCTTTCTTATGAATTTCGATAGGTTCCTGCGTTATTGTGGGTTTCAGGTGAAGTCACCGTCACTCTGAGTTTGGTCAGGTTCTCTACAGATACACTATCGCATGTTGTATTGTATAGCCTTGCAGACAGCAGTTCAGCCCTCCCTCCAATTGACCGATCGATGCGCCCACACAATTGTTCCTAGAATACGATTTTGTTGGTTTCTACGAGTTGGCGTACCTCTTCGAGGTTCTTGAAGGTTCCAATGTCATAGTGGCGTTTCGCTGTTAAGTATGCATAGACGTGTTTTTCTTCTCTAAGAAGTCGCGGTATAACATCGTGCGCGATATCCGTATTCTGTTTGCAGTATGATAAGACCTCTCGCTCCATTATGTCAATTCCCATGCTGACCGGATACTCTTTGAGCACAGGTTTCTCCTCGAAGAACGTGACTCTGCCGTCAGCGTCCACGCGGGCAACCCCATACTCGACGGGGACCGTTGTACTCAACGCAAGCGTGCAGACCGCCTTTTTCGTTAGATGTAATTGCATCATCTTCTGTAGATCCATATCTGTGAGCACATCACCATAGTACACTACGAATCTATCGCTAAGGAGATCAGCCGCCGCACCTAGCGCGCCAGCTGTACCAATCCTCTCCGCAACCGAATATTCAATCTTCACGCCATATCGGGCTCCGTCTCCTAAGTGGTTTCGGAGCAGCTCATACTCGTTCCGTGAAATGAGCAGAACAATCTCGTTGATGCCATGGTGTTTGAGGTAGTCGATTATGTACTCGATAACATAACGGCTTCCGAGGGGTATCAGGGCCTTAGGCACATACGCGGTGATGGGGTAAAGGCGGGTTCCCGCCCCCCCGGCTAGAATGGCCGCCTTCAAGCTGAAGCACCAGAAACTCTGAGATCAGAGAAAATAATTATGGGGTAATAAGCCTTTGACGACATTGATTCGCTAGTCCAGAATCCACTTATAGCGCAGTTCATCTTTGCGGGGCCGAAGCTTCGGGGAATCGTTCATTTGAAAGCTCAAGCCTTAGTTGCTAGGGGCGCAACTTCCCTATACGCAGCGAACATTATCGTGCTCGTCGCCAATACGCTCTATTTTCTCGTGCTAACGAACTTCCTCCGTTCCACTCTGGGTGTTGGAATCGTCACGGCCCTGAACATTATGATCTGGTTCTTAGTCACGGTTTGCATCTTAGCCCAGCCGGTAGCTATGCAATCTCCTATCCCCGCACCTCTGGCGGTCCTGAAATTCATCCCTGAACTACTGACGAAGAGGGCCCGTTCTGGAGCTGGAAAGCTCTTCATCGCTTCTCTTACCTTTTCGCTGGTTATCGGCGGAGCTATCGCATCTGTCTTCATCACTGCACCCCAACTCATAATTCCATTTCTGGGTGGACAAGCGGTTTCCTTAAACTACGTACGGCTCTCGGGCCTCGATGTTCTGATTGTATCACTTGGGCAGGTTTGTGTCGGGGCGCTCATAGCGATTGGCGAAATGAAGAGCGCGACATTGTACCTTATTCTCTGGAGCGCCGCACGGTACACCCTCGCTTCCGTCCTGTTGCTCACGTTTGCAATCTCAGGCGTTCTTGGTGGTTGGATTCTAGGCGATGCGGTCTTGCTTGTCTTGGCCTTCCAGAAATCAATTCGGTCGTTGCGGGATAAGGGAGGAAGGTCGGGCTTCTCCATGTCCGACCTCGTGCGTTATTCGCTCTATACACTCCTGAGTGCGCTCATTGGTTTCGGGGTAAATCAGGCTGACAAAATATTTACATTGGCACGGCAGGGGTTGCCTGAACTCGCGATCTATAACGTGGCAATTGTTGCTGCGAGTTTCGCAGGCTTCGCTCCTTACGCCCTGATCACAGTCCTCCTTCCTGCCCTGTCCTCCTTGCACGCAGCGAAAAGGATGCGGCAGATGCGTGATATGGTACATTCCTACACTCGGTATGTGTCAATCGTAGTCCTGCCTGTCGCGTTTGGTTTTGCTTCAATTACAGATGTTGCCTTGAGAATCTTCGGTCAGGCATACGTGAGCGGCTTGGTGCCGTCGATCATTGTATCTCTTGCGACGGGTTTGACTGCGGTTGGGGCAGTGTATGCGGGGGCGTTGTTGGCGGCTGGAGAGTTGAGGTGGTTTACCGCGGCCAACCTACTCGGCTTAGTTGGGATGGTCGCCGTCTCCTACTTTCTGACGCCAATCTTCGGGTTGAGTGGGCCCGCGATGGGCCGCGCGACCCTTTTAACCTTAGTGACTTTAATCTACGGTTTTGGGCTATTCAGGCGGAGTTTCTTCGAATTCGACCTTAAGGCCTTCCTAAGCGCTGCGGCTGGATCAACTGTTATGAGCGTGGTCGTGTTCTTCGCCTTGAGTTTTGCACACTCGTTCCTCTTGAAGCTCGCAATGCTCCCTATCGTCGTCGTGGTTGGTGCCATCATTTACTTAGGTTCACTACGCGTGCTCCACTTACTTACTAGAAGAGACCTTGAATTCGTGAGCGATTTGACGCCGGCTCGCTTACAGTGGCTCCTCGCCCTTGCGGCCAGGCTGGCCGGGTTAAGCCCGGGAACGGAATAGCGCGGTGGCCCTTTGATGCGCTGTCTAAGGGAACATGTGGCGTACTTAACGCCAGTCGACTTATCTTCGACTTAGTCGATTCGAACCTTGACCATCTTGTCGTAGGTCCGGGTTTAAAGAATGGGTGAAATTGCGTTGGCAGCACAGGGACAAAGTGAAGAGAATCTCGATGTGTCCGTCGTTATCCTCACCCATAACTCCGGGCGGACCATTGAGGGATGCGTAAGGTCGGTGATCAAAGAGAGGCCGAAGGAGATCTTGGCTGTAGATACGCGATCTAGAGATAAAACGCTCAACATCCTCATGCAATATGGTGTTAGGGTACTATTCAGTCCTTCAAATTCGCTGGGATATTGTCGTCAGCTCGGTGTTGAAAATGCAAGAGGGAAGTTCGTTATGTTTCTCGATAGTGATGCCGAGCTAGGTCGCGGTTGCATCGGAGCCCTGCGCTCCGAACTGGAAGAAAACGGCTGGGCAGGCATCCACGCCCAGATCTTGAGCCAAGAGAACGAAACATATTGGCAAAGATCTAACGATGAGGTGTTTCGCCGTTTCTTCAACCGCCCCGGTCCGAGGATTTCTATCGGGACCATAGCGGGTATGTTCAGGCGAGAGCTCGTTCTCAGCCATCCGTTTGACCCACGTATGCGCAGAGCCGAGGACCATGACCTCTGCAGAAGCCTTGCTAAAGACGAACATATCGTCGGAGTGTCGACCGCACGGGCGGTGGTCTATCACGTTCACCGACGGGAATTATCTGAATTCGCCAGGCAGCACTTCAATTATGGACGTTATGGGGGGGCGATGCACTTCAAGAAAGACAGAGCTAATCAGGTACTGATTGCTCCCTTCTGGTCGCTTTCTTCAGCGCTCCAATGTGCCTTGAGGTACAGGAGGTTCGGCCTTGTTCCCTACTGGGTGGTCGATTGGCTCTGCGACTTCCTTGGGCTCGTAGTCGGTATGTCGGAGATATCAAGCGATGAGAGTGATTCCGTGGTGTTCGCTCAAAAGAATGATTGATAGAGTCATTCTCTGGCTCGTAGTGAAATGCTCGACAATTGCTTTTGGTCTTAGAAATCCGCGCTATACGGCTTTACGTCTGTTGCTTGGCAAGGACAGAGTTGTCTCTTGCTATATTGCCCAACTGATAGGCGTGAAGATTGAGCCGCGGTTGTAGCCTCATTAACCCTTGCTCGGTGTAGACAGTGCACAAACCTACTCGTTAGCGGAGCGACATCAGGTCTAACGTATGTTATACATACCCATTCGGCGACGAAGAGTAACCGTCTAGGAAAAGCTGCAAAATCAGCCCCGCCTGACTAAGAAAACTACTCCACCCCCCTGTGGGGTGCCTCCAAGCGTGCGCACGACTAATCACAAACCCGGCAAAGTAACCTGTTTTCCCCACAAAATTACACCACCCCACCCCCGTCGCCTTCCAACGGGTGGTCCCACCCATTGAGGGGTGGTACCACTAGGGGCCATGAAGGCGTTGAAGGGGCGCAAATCTACCCGAACAGCTAGAACGTCCCACAGAAGAAGGCAACTATCACTTGGCTGGGAGGAGCAGGCCTTTGCAGCCAACTTTCCCGCGGACCCGCCGGTTGAAGTTGGGGCATGTGAAGCATTCGACGAAGGACACGACCTTCAACTTCACTGGACAGTCAACCGCTTCCTTCTTCATCTTCGCCAACATCTTGCCCTTGACGGCTCCCTTGATGGCCTCCAAGGATTCCTTCGAGCTCGGAACCGCTTTGGGCGGCGTGAAAATGTCTACGAGGTACTTGTCATCCGCACCCATCTGGACCTCGCCCGGAGGCGGAGTGGCTTCGCTCATAATCCATTCAAGCTTTGGAAGAGGGCTCCATTCGACTCAATAAAACACTTTCGAACAAGTACAAGATGAAGAAGTAATTCTCTCAAATGATATTATGGAAGAGGTCCACCTGTTTCCGTATCAATAGTTTCTTTGACAAATCTGATCCATCCGACAATTCAACGCGGGGCAGGCCTCTCACTATCGCTACGGGTGTACGTTCAGTTCCCTGGCCCATAACCAGTTCAGCCGCCGCCGCAATCTCATCGGCTAACCCTACGAACTTGAACTTCAGCTCGTAGCCGAAAATGTCCTTCAACCCGCGGTAGTCGATGATCGGCTCTAGGCCTGACACCCCTATAGCAAACTCTACCTGCCCAACCCGAAGCGGCCGGCTATAAGTGTCGGCGACGATTACGCCGAGCTTCCTCCCTGACAGTTGCTCAAGCCTAAGCCTGATTTTACTCGCAGCTGAGTCCGAGTTCGCGGGGAGGCGGGCGTAATTCAGACGTCCTTCAACGTTCGACTTGTCAACACCCGCGTTCAAACATATTAGGCCATCCTTCCTCCGAACAATGAGCCCTTGGCGGTCCGCACGTAAAACTCGCCGGGAGTCCCGCAGTATCAACTGGACAAGCCCTGCATCCTTACCCGTCTTGCGCGCGATAGCCCTAGCTTTCGGGCTCGGCTTAATTGTCGATATGTCAACCTCGAGTCCCTCTGCTTTGGACACTATCTTCTGAGAGATTACAACAACGTCGCCATCCACAAAATCCAGGCCCTCCAATTTCACAGCGTCGAATATCACTTGCCCAACATCGTCGCGAGGTTTCACAAGTCCGATGTTGTCTAAACCAATAACTGAAACCAATCTCCCCAATTCTGAAACAGCATCCTCTTGAATCTTGGTGAGTTCCAACTGCGACAGCTGTACTTGTTGCTTAAATAACGTATGACCCTGCGCGCAAAATGCGCTCAGCAAAAACGTTGAAAGTGCAGTGGTCGATGCGTTTGGTCAAAACTGCTCAAGGAGTTGCGTGAATTGTTTGAGATGGGCGTGATCAGCTTCGAGGCGCTTGTCCCTTGGGCAATCATCGGAATTGCAATCATAAGTTTGCTCTACGCCTGGTGGCTTCGGGGAGGGGTTCTAAAGAAAGACAAAGGCACAGAGAAGATGCAAGAGGTATGGAATGCCATCCGGGTTGGCGCCGACGCCTACCTGAATCGGCAGCTTCGAACAATACTTCCGCTTATAGCCGTCTTGGCAGGGGCGCTATTCTTCAGCGTTTACGTGGTGCAACCCACAGCTGAAGCGACAGAGGTGTTCGGAACTAACGCCCAATTCATCATAGCCGTCGGACGCATGCTCGCCTTCGTACTGGGTGCATCATTCAGCCTCATCGTTGGCCAATATGGGATGCGCATAGCAGTCCAAGCAAATGTACGAGTTGCGTCCGCATCGCGTCGCAGCTTCAACGAAGCCCTCTCCATAGCTTACTACGCCGGGACAATTACCGGTATGTTGACAGACGGCCTAGGCCTCTTGGGTGGAACATCCATCTTTATCATATTCGGGAAAGCAGCCCCAGATGCCTTGCTCGGCTTCGGGTTCGGTGGCACGCTTCTCGCACTTTTCATGCGAGTTGGCGGCGGAATATACACCAAAGCTGCTGACGTCGGCGCAGACCTCGTCGGAAAAGTGGAGAAGGATATTCCTGAAGATGACCCCCGAAATGCCGCCGTTGTCGCTGACCTGGTTGGCGATAACGTTGGCGATTGCGCCGGGATGGCGGCTGATATTTTCGAATCATATGAAGTTACTATCGTTTCGGCCTTGATCCTCGGCTTGGCAGTGCTGGCGATAGATCCTCAGCATAGGCTCATGTGGATACTCATTCCTCTCATCGTTCGCGGAATCGGGGTGATTTCATCGATACTCGGCACTTTCACAGTGCCGTTTTGGACTAGGTTTCCAATCAAATTTCTGAGGGCGCAGGATGCCGAAGATGCGATGTTTCGTTCCTACGAAGTCTCCAGCGTTAACACGGTTTTCTGGGCGTTTATTGTTGCCTGGCTTTACGGAAATGATTGGCGGCTGGGGGCGCTCGTGGCCATAGGCGTTGGTCTAGCGGTAAGCTTCAACCCACTCACTTCCTATTTCACTGCCACGAACAAGAATCCAGTTAAGGACATCGTCAAAGCTACACGCGCAGGGCCGGCAACAACGATTCTTTCAGGGCTGGCAAACGGCTTCGAGTCATCGGTCTGGGCACTCCTCTACATCGTCATCAGTTTCGTTCTAGCAGTCCTGCTCTTTCCTCCAGAGAACGGCGGCGTATACACACTCTATGCCATAGCAATGATCGGCATCGGCATGCTAAGCCATACGGGCAACAATGTGGCAATGGACTCCTACGGGCCTATCAGCGATAATGCGAACGGCATCGGCGAGATGGCCTGGCAAAAGTTGGACGATGAGGAAACGAAGCGCGGCCGCCAAATCATGGCGGACCTTGACGCAGTCGGGAACACTACGAAAGCTATCACGAAAGGGATAGCAATCGCATCCGCCGTAATTGCCGCTGTCTCTCTGTTCGCGTCGTACATCACGGCAACTGGTTTACCCGCGATTAGCGTTTCGGACGTGAAGGTATTCATGGGCCTGCTGTTGGGTGGAGCGCTGCCTTGGTTGTTCAGCTCCCTTAACATCCGCGCCGTTTCGAGGGCCGCTAAATTGATAGTCGAAGAGGTGCGGCGGCAATTTCGTATACCGGGTGTGATGGAGGGCGAGGTGCAGCCAGACTACCGGAACGTTGTAGGAATTTCAACGGCTGCCGCTCAAAAGGAATTGATTCCCTTGGCCGTAATCGCACTGAGCGTGCCGATATCAGTCGGCCTACTGTTGGGGGTAGAAGCCCTGGGTGGCTTCTTGGCTGGAATAATCGTGTCAGGTCAACTGCTGGCTGTCTTCATGGCTAATGCAGGCGGAGCATGGGACAATGCTAAGAAGACGATTGAAGACGAGCCTCGCGACTTGGCCGCGAACACGGGGAAGGGTAGCGAACGCCACAAGGCCAGTGTCGTCGGCGACACAGTGGGCGACCCGTTGAAAGATACTGCCGGCCCGGCGTTGAATCCGATGATCAAAGTCGTCAACCTCGTCTCCCTAATCATAGCACCGATCCTCGTCGCTGCCAAAACGGGTTGGGCGTCTTTCGTTGTCGCTTTGCTCCTAATTGCGGCGGCCGCCTGGGCCCTCTGGCGGAGCAAACATGAAGTCGCATTGGAAGACAAGGCTAGGTCCGAGCGGCCAGACATGCTCGACCGAATCAAGTGATGCCAATCGCGGATACTCGCGAATCCTAACAATACCCCGGTTCACTTAAATAACGAAACATCTTCCTATGCGAGGTTTGCCTCCTGCGAAAGAGGAGTAATGTTTGCTATCGGACCTCGTTTATGTCTTCATAGTCAGCGGCCTATCGCTCGCCGCGGCAGGATATATTGTCACTTGGATTATGAAACAGGACACCGGAACCGCGCGGATGAGGGAAATTTCCAGCGCAATCAAGGACGGCGCTGAAGCGTACCTCGCACGCCAATACAGAACCATCAGCATAATCGCCATAATCGCGACAGCTTTGATGGCAGTCGGCATAAGGGACCCTACTAACGCATGGCTTGGCGTCGACACCGCCGGAGGATTCTTGCTCGGTGCTGTCTGCTCGAACCTCGCTGGCTACATCGCGATGTACATCTCGGTTCGCTCGAACGTTCGGGCCGCGCGGGGTGCAATGAGCAGCTTAGACCGTGCTCTGAAGGTCGCTTTCCGCGGTGGAATCGTGTTCGGCCTAGCGGTCGTCTCAATGAGCCTTCTCGGAATCTCAACGCTATTCCTAGTTTTCAAGGGTGACCCACGCCTCATGGTTGGCTTTGGGTTCGGTGCCAGTTTCGCGGCCCTATTCGCCCAGCTGGGCGGAGGCATATACACAAAGGCTGCTGATATGAGCGCAGACCTTGTCGGGAAAGTAGAGGCCGGAATACCAGAAGATGACCCTCGCAACCCTGCCGTCATAGCAGACTTGGTCGGGGACAACGTTGGCGACATTGCTGGGCGTGGAGCCGACCTCTTCGAATCCATTACGGCTGAAAACATTGGCGCAATGATCCTTGGCTTAGCCCCAGCTGTCTACGTCCTGTTCGGAGTCAACGGCCTAATCTTTCCTCTCTTAGCTAGGGCGTTTGGTTTGGTAGGCGCCCTAGTTGGTTCGGTGTTTGTTTATTCCCGTAAGAATGAGGACCCGTTCAATTCTCTTACGCGAGGCCTGATTGTAACTGGAATTATCTCGGCTGCCGGTTTCTACTTCCTGACCATGGTGCTACTTAATGGGCAACTCAACTACTTCTTCGCCGCGCTTGTCGGAATCGTGTCTGCTGTTCTCGTTGCGTGGATAACGGACTACTATACATCGTATAGGAGAAAACCAACACTCGAAATCGCCAACGCTTCGGAGAGCGGTCCCGCACCTGGAATTGCCACGGGCTTTGCTGTTGGAATGGAATCGTCAGCCCTCTTCATCATAGTGATTGGTGTCGCGATTCTGCTGGCGTTCGGCTTAGGAAACGGGTTCGTCTCTGAAGGTGCGCGACTGGATCTGACCGATCCTGCCTTCCAGAAGGGGCTGTATGGGACTGCAATAGCGACTATGGGCATGTTGTCCGTTACGCCAATGATTCTTGCAATGGACGGTTTTGGCCCGATAACAGACAATGCGGGCGGAATCCTAGAAATGTCGGGAGTCACTGCCAAAGCCAGAGTAATCTCCGACCGCCTTGATTCTGTAGGCAACACGACCAAGGCACTAACGAAAGGTTACGGTGTCGCATCAGCTGCGCTTTCAGCGTTCTTGCTGTTCAGCGCCTTCCTGGAAGTGGCCGGCTTGAAGGGCGTCGACCTGTCAAGGCCTGGTGTATTTACGGGGGCGTTGATTGGTGCGATGCTGATTTTCTTCTTCAGCTCGCTCGCAATCAAGGCCGTGGGAAGAACCTCAGCAGTTATGATACGCGAAATCAGGCGGCAGTTCAAGGAAATGCCAGGAATCATGAAAGGCAAGGTCAAGCCGGACTATTCGCTATGCATCGACATAAGCACAAAAGCGGCGTTGAGGAACATGATATACCCAAGCCTGCTCATCGTCATCGGGCCAATAGTTGTCGGCGTCCTTCTCGGCGCAGAGGCTGTGGGCGGTTTGCTAATGGTTGGCACCGTCGTCGGTGTTCTTATGGCGCTTTTCATGAATAACGTCGGTGCCGCACTTGACAACGCGAAGAAGTACATAGAAGCTGGACACTTAGGCGGGAAAGGTTCACAAGTTCACGCCGCGACCGTGATCGGCGACACATTAGGCGACCCACTGAAGGATACCGCGGGGCCTTCATTGCACGTTGTCGTGAAACTGCTGAACACAATCACTCTCGCATTGGCACCACTATTCGTACTAGCTCTCTTGCACTAAGCATGACGAACGTACTCGTCTACCCCTTAATCTCCGCCCCGATACGTCTTAGGTCATGACGGCGTCTTCCTGCACTAGTCACTAGTTCGCTAGTCCTGCCAAGAGGAAGGAACCCTATTAAACGGGTTTACTTGTACCGGTCTCGGGCCTTGGTGTTGCAGGAAGTCGTGCGTGCCTCGAGAAGGGGGCAAGCGGTCGAATACGCTATCCGCGATGTCATGGTCAAGGCGGACGAAGTCAGGCGAACCGGAAAGAAGATTCTTTACCTGAACATTGGCGACCCCGTCAAATACGGCTTTGACACGCCTCCTCACATCAAGGATGCGCTGAAGAAAGCCGTTGATACCGGCTTAAATTACTACTCCGCGTCGGAAGGAGTCAAAGAACTGCGCGAGGCCGTGGCCGAGAAAGAAAACTCTGTGAACGGGGCTCATATTGACCCTCGCAATGTTGTCATCACTCAAGGGATATCGGAAGCAATCTCATTCCTTATGGGTGCGATCCTAAACCCCGGCGACGAAGTGCTCCTGCCGGGGCCTTGTTACTCTCCGTACATGACATTCGCTAAGTTCTTCGATGGAAAACCAGTAACCTACAGGACCATAGAAGATAGGGGCTGGGCACCTGACCTTACTGATCTCGAGAATAAGTTGACTGAACGAACTCGGCTCATAGTCGTCATCAACCCTAGCAATCCCACGGGCTCGCTGTACTCGAGGAATAACATATCCCGAATCCTGGAGATTGCCGCCTCGCGCAATATCCCGGTGGCGGCAGATGAAATATACGACAGAATCGTTTACGACGGCACGTTCACCAGCGTCGCCTCACTTGCCAAAGAGACTCCGGTATTCGGCCTGAACGGCTTCTCGAAGAAGTATTTGATGACGGGTTGGAGGCTAGGATATCTGTATCTCCAAGACCCAGGAGCAGAGATGAAAGATGTCTGGGATGCAGTGCAAAGAATATCCCGGATAAGATTGTGCGCCAGCACACCTACCCAGTACGCGGGTGTAGAAGCACTGCGCGGGCCTCAAGGCCACATAGCCGAAATGGTATCAAAACTGAGACGGCGCCGCGACCTATCCTGGAAACGTGCAAATGATATTCCCGGCCTCTCTGCAACTAAACCCGCAGGGGCCTTCTACCTTTTCCCTAAGATCAAAGCGATTGGTGAGAGATGGAAGAATGATTATGAATTCGTCACCCAGCTCTTGGAGGAAACAGGGGTTCTGCTTGTTCACGGGTCGGGTTTCGACCCGGTCTTCGGAAAAGACCATTTCAGGGCAGTTTTCCTGCCGGACGAATCGATGCTGGCTGAGGCATTCGACGCGATTGAGGACTTCATGAAGAAACATTCCTAGGGCTCAATTCTGTAAAGGTTTAATTGCAGTTCTCAAAATGGAACGTAGGCTTGAAACCATGTCTGAAGGATCCGAGCAACCGTCTGCAGGTATAATGTACGAGTGTATAAGTTGCGGCCAGCACCTAACGGCTGATCAGTTGGCTATGACGCCGGAGATTAAGTGCCCTTATTGCGGGTACCGCGTGTTGCGTAAGGCTCGGCCGCCAATTGTAAAGCGTGTGAAGGCACGCTGAAATTCTCCCACGGGCTTCGCCCGCAGAACGAACTCAGTTAGTGGTCGTTGTTCGCGTTTCGGTAGCGCCAACTGTCTTGTTTCTTACCGTGTAGGCGAACAGTACTATTTCAACGACAATATTGCCTACTGCGAAGATTACGGCTGACGTTCGATTAATCGAGACAATATACAACCCCAGCAACCCCGCCAATACTAGAACGAACAAGAAATCCGTTAATCTAACGTGGCCCGGTCTGCTGTCAGGCGATCGGCTCTTTCTTCTAAGATAGAGGTAGAAGCTCACTCCTATCAAGAAGATAGTGCACCATGTGATGCTCATCGCCCACACAAACAACAAATCTGGATAGTATTGCATTGTGAGTATCCCTAGAACTTGCAGACCTTGTAGAAGAACACCTTTCCGGCGTCAACGAGTAGAAGGTAGGTGGCGACCATAAGCACGAGCAATACCCAGAATTCAGCTGGGAGGGCAACGAAACCCAGGAAATGACCGAGGAATGTGAACGGAACAATGGTCCCAAAAGCAACGGCTGACAAGGTCAGAATCGTAAGCCATTTTCCAGGCTTGCTCGTAATGAAAGGTACCCTCCTTGTCCGTATGACAAAAATAACTAGAACCTCGGTCCAGAACGATTCAACAAACCATCCACTTTGGAACAGTGCAGGGGCGGCGCCGAATATGAAGAGCATAATTCCGTAGGTTAGGAAATCGTACAGGGAGCTAAACGGTCCAAAGAATAGTGTAAACTTTCTCACGAAATCTATGTCCCAGCGTTTGGGCAGGTCTTTGAACTCAACATCAATGACATCCGTGGGGAGTGTCATGTTCGCGACATCGTAGAGCAAGTTCATGAACAGGATTTGCATTGGAAGCATCGGAAGGAACGGGAGAAATAACGAAGCGCCGGCTGCGCTGAACATGTTGCCAAAGTTTGAACTCGTACCCATTAGGATATACTTTGTAACGTTGCCAAAGACCTTCCGCCCTTCTTCTATTCCATTGGCCAACACAAGCAAATCCTTGTCAAGCAAAACGATGTCCGCCGCATCTTTTGCAACATCAACCCCAGAGTCAACTGAAAGTCCCACATCGGACTCGAAAAGGGCTGGAGCGTCGTTGACTCCGTCACCCATGAAACCTACGACATGCTTGTTTACCTTGAGCGCCTTGATTATGTCGAGCTTCTGCTCTGGTGTAATGCGCGCGAAAACCGTTGCCTCTTCGACGGCCGTCCGAATTTCGGCAGAGGTCATCTGGGTCAGTTCGGAGCCGCGAATAACTCGGTATACTGGTAGGTCCAAGTCCTCACAGACTTTTACCGCAACTAACTCATTGTCGCCCGTCAGAATCTTCACCTCCACGCCCATCGCTTTGAGTTTGTCAAGTGCTTCACGGGCATCTTGTTTTGGCGGGTCGGTGAAGGTGATGAACCCAAGCAGCGTGAGTTTATTCTCATCGTCAACTGAATAAGAGGTCTTAGCCTCTATGTCCCGGAAGGCCAACGCTATAGTCCGGTACCCTGCACGGGCTTGTTCAACTAGTTTGGAGTCTATTGTTTGTCTAACAG
>JBAVCK010000188.1:0-7417 GCA_049586635.1 Bathyarchaeia archaeon | reverse complement strand
AGTCCTTATTGTGAGGGAGAGAGGACACTTCTGGGCCTCTCGACCCGGAAGGGAACTTGCCATCTCTAGCTTAGCTACGGTGATTGGATTTGCCTTGCTTGGAATCTACGGCGTTGTCCTACCATCCGTCACGACGGTGCAAGTTCTCGTTGTCTTGGGACTCTCTGCAATATTCACGCTTGCCGTAGACTTCCCCAAGTACTTCGCGTTCAGAAAATTAGGCCTATGAGCGCACGAGACGAGATAGCGGAGGATACTAAGACAGTGCTACGCACGTCTTGCTGCTTCACTCAGTAGTCCATGATACCAAGCGGCAATACCATAATCGTCGACCTTGTAGTCGTCCTTGTATGGCTTTATGTCCAGTACTGGTGTCCCATCAAAACAATCCATGCCGCGAACAGTTAACCTATTTCTTTCGACTCAGACATCCTTCCCATCTTAAGTACTGACTTCCCGCTGTGTGAATGGGCCGTCATCCTAATCTTAGATAAGTGCTCTGCAGATTTTCTGGTAAAGGTTATGTCATCAAAGAAGCCCTCAGAAAAGAAACAGAGACTAAGCAGAGCGGAAAAGATCGCCATTCCATTGATAATCATGATTGCAGCCTGGGTGATCTACTCACTAACTCAGCCCCCTCTGCCCATCCAACAACAGACTGAAAAGTCGTCGCGGTCTTCCAACCCACTTGATTTCACGTTGCCTGTGATCGGACCAAACGGCGCAACGGGTGAATCCTTCTCATTTTCCTCACTTCAGGGGAAAGTTGTATTCCTCGAGTTCATGGAACCTTGGTGTCCTCACTGCCAAACGATGGTTCCAATCCTAGAACAGCTGCACCAAAAATACGGCGGCAACGTGGCATTCATTAGCGTTTCCGGCCCGTGGCAGGGTACCACGAAGAATGACGTGGCGAAGTTCATAAGGGACTACGGCTCGAGTTTGACATACGTGTATGATTCAAGCGGTTCCACCATGAGTATGTTTGGCGTTAACGCCACACCAACTTTCTTCATAATTAACAGAAACGGCGCGATCGTAACATCACTTCAGGGTCAGCAAAGCTACGCTACGCTCGAAAGCACTATCCTTCAGTCATTGTGAAGCTAATGAAAGCCGCTTAATGATCAGGCATGACGATCGGCTAGATTCTTCAGTGTGCATTTTCCAAGAGTAGACTGCTCATACTCCCTGAAATGCCTTATCGATTTATGTAATTAACAGCTGACAGATAATTAGGAAACGAATATTGAACGTGTGGTAGGAAGAAACTCAAGTGAAGTCTAAGAACTCACTGCACCTTCGAATCCCATTCCACAAACAAACGTCTCAATTCACTTGCGGTCCAGCTAGCCTTTTGATGACTATGAAGTTCTTCCAACCCGCGCTCCGCCTTACCAAGGGGCTTGAGTTGGATATTTGGCGGGAGTCAAATCTTGTCGAGAGTTACGGGACCAGTAAGGAAGGATTAGCTGTGTCTGCAGCAAGACGCGGGTTCGCAGCATACACCATGGGAATATCTCGAAAGCACTCCTTCATAGACGAGATTTCACACGAGATTCCCTCCGTTGACAGGGATGTTCTTGAACTTCTCTACCGAGATATTCGAAGAAAGTTTCACGCAATGGGACTAAGCAATGTCAATCGTCCGATCAAACTGCAAACCCTCAAGGCGCATCTGGTCAAGTCGCATATTCCATTATTCCTGACCACGACGGCATTGTTCGGAGGAAAAGAGGACTTGCCACATTGGGTCGTCTTGACAGGTTATTCAGGCGATGCATTGTACGTTAACAATCCGCTCGCTAAGGGACCCAATACTCGGGTTGAACAGGAAAGATTGGAGAGGAATCTTAGTTATCGAGGGATTCAATGTGCAGTTGTCATACGCGGATTAATGAAAAGGACAACTCGGAAATGTGCAAAATAGGAAAAGAGTGTGGTATTCGGGCCTTCTGTTTCTAGATGTCCTTGATTGCCGCGGTGATCTTCCCCATGATTTCCTTCGGGATCTCACTCATTCCGTGCGCGGCTTTGGCGTGAGCAGCAAGTTTGGGCATGAGCTGCTCGGTTGTAGGAGCGGTTTCCTCATAGTCACATTTCATCCCAATATCAGCGCACTTGAAATTCTTTGCCAATCAAATCACCTCCTAATCATCAGAATTAATCGTACGAGTCGTGGGCTTATCCATAGGTCGGTGACGGTTTTGTTGCTGCTTCGAGTTGGCGAACGAACTCTTCTTCTGGCTGCATTCCCAGAACTTCAACGGATTCGTTAATGACCGTTTTAGGTACCCCAGACACGTTGTATTTGATGCCTAGCTGCGGGAATTCGCTGATTTCAATCATGTCCGCGGTGATGTTCTCATTCTCCATCGCGAATTGGTGCGCCAGACTTACCATTCCGGGGCAGTAGGGGCAGGTTGGTGTGACAAACACTTTCACGTGCACGGGTTTCTTGATGTCGCTTAGTCTTCTCTTGGTTTCGGCGGTTAGCTCGGTTTCCCCTCTGCTCACTAGCACCATATCTTTGATGAGTGTGTTGAATTCGTAGCCTGCGGGTACTCCGTAGAATTTGACCTTTGACTTCTTTGAACCTTCAATGACTATTGCTGGTACTTTGTCAACTCCGTACTCTGTAGCCTTTTCCTTATCCTTGACGAAGTCAAGTACTTGGAGCTTGACCTTGTCGGTGAGCGAGCTGATTTCTTCTACGAGTTCACGTGTCTCTTTGCAGTAGTCGCATTCAATTTCCTGAGTGAATACGGTTACTTTTACGGGATTGACTAGCATTTTCGCTAGGTCGGCTTTCAATCTACTTACGTGTGATTCCGGTAGGATTCCCATTGATTTATGCCTCTATCTTTTTGACCACACGATGCTCGTCTTCAAGCAGGTCCACGAGTAACTTCTTGATCAGACTGCATGCATTCACTATTTCCGGATTTGACAGGCCATAATACACGTTCATTCCTGCACGTCGAGGAATGACGAGTTTCTGCTGTCTAAGTGCTCCTAAGTGTTGGGAGAGGTTTGACTGGCCTGAGCCGGTGAGCTTGGCTAGGTCTTCAACGGTGTATTCTTTCTTGGCGAGTAGGTCGAGTATCTGCAACCTAACGGGGTGGGCAAGTGCCTTGCATAGGTCTGCTTGGAGGGAGTAGATCTTCATTCGTGGTCAAGCGGTAAGTGTATTAGAATAAACTAATATGCTTATGGCTGAACACTTGGACAGCCCCCTTATACACACTGAAGATGATTGTTAGAACTGCGAGAGCATCGCCATGATCGATGATAGCAGGACCACGAAGGTAATGTTGACGATATGCAATACGCGGTGCTCTTACTGTTCACGAGTAATAGAACAGAAACTGAAGAGCATGCAAGGCATCGTTGACATATCAGTCAGTTATCTCACGGACAAAGTTCTAGTACGATACAACCCTACCCAAACAAATACTCAAGTGATACGTGAATCCATCAAGAAGCTTGGGTACGAAACAGTGGAACGGCGCTAGGCGGCCAGTAATTGTGCAATTATGTTACAGTATTGTCCAGTATAGACTCTAAACAGGTAGACGGATAGTTTTCGAGCTACTGGTACCTCTGATAATGCTATTCAAATCGAGTTATTCCTAATTTGTCAGTGTTTCGGTGCGGATACGATCTTATGGATTGCTTCCGCTATGTGGTTAACTTCTGTTTCAAGTTTCCTGGAGATCTTCGTTGATACCGTATATGGGTCTTCAACTTCGATGCCTATCACTCTGAAGTCTAGAGGAGGAACAAGCTCTAGTTGTTTCATTAAATTTAGCAACTCCGGTATGCCAGCGTAGTGGGAACTGGAGGGTGAAAATCGTTGAAAATCGTCTGGTGTAAGGGAAACGATCTCTCCGATTCTGTGTCTTCCAGTTATCACACTATCTACTATGATTACACTCTCCCTCCCTTCGAGGTAATCTAACAGGGAGTAACCGGTCTTCTCAATGACTTCAACATCCTTTCCTTCGGACTCTAATCTTTCCTTCAGCATTTCACCTATGATCAAGCCTATTCTGTCATCGGCGAGAATACCGTTGCCCAGAAAAAGGATCAGCGGTTTAGTCATGGGACCTTGCGTCTAACAGTTTCTATGAGCGTTCCATCTTCCCGGTAGAGATAGACGGTGAATGGCATCGATCCGGGGTAGGTATGGGTTGCGCATGCATGGCATGGGTCATATGCCCTGAGGGCTATTTCCACCATGTTCAGCATGCCGTCATCTATTCTTCCTTCCTTTATGTAATTGCGGGCGGCCTTGTCAACTGATAGAGCTATCCTTGCCGCGTTGTGTTGCGTTGCGACTAACAGGTTGGCTTTCCTGATTACTCCTCGATTGTCTGTTTCGTAGTGGTGAATTAGTGTTCCTCTCGGGGCCTCGACCACCCC
This sequence comes from Bathyarchaeia archaeon, assembly GCA_049586635.1. Lineage (GTDB taxonomy): Archaea > Thermoproteota > Bathyarchaeia > 40CM-2-53-6 > 40CM-2-53-6 > FEN-987. The sequence continues at coordinate 2,992 of JBAVCK010000188.1, read as the reverse complement.
GAACCCTACCCTTGGTATCTCAGTCGGAAGGTTGCGTGTCTTTGTGTCGGTGATCTCGGGATCATTCGCAAGTTCTCTAAGTCTTTCAGCCGCGTAAATCATCTCAATTACTCTGGCCCAGTGATTTGCGAGGGTGTGGTGCACGGGTTTGCCTCCGAGGACTTTGAACATTTCCTCGTAGGCCTCTTGAGCTAGCGGCGTTGCCATTCCATCTGCAACGTTCAATCTCGCGAGGGGGGCCACGCTTGTTATGCCACTGTCTTCTCCGTCCACAAAGCCTTTCCATCCAACTCGTTTCAGGTATGGGAACTTAACGTATGTCCATGGCTCTACGTGCTCGGCCAAATGGTTCAAGTATTCTTGGCCTTCAAACTTAGCGAACTCCTTGCCGTTAGGAGTGACGACCTTGATCTTGCCGTCATAGAAATTGACCCTGTTCTTTTCGTCAACTTGTCCCATGTAGTACGTTCGGTGAGTGTAAGCTTCGCTGACAATGACATCGACGTAGTCCTTCTTTGAGAGAACAATGTCCTTGAATACGTTGAGAGTAAACAGGGCGAATTCGACTGCCTCGTCTCCAATCTTCTTCAATTCTTCTGCTTCGTTGGAGGTTATCGGCCTTGAGACGCCTCCGGGTAGTCCAATTACGGGATTGATTGTTCTTCCTGCAAGCGTCTCGTTCATCTTTCTCAGAGTTTTCCTCATACCGATGATTCTGAGCGCAGTTTCTTTTCCGACTTTGGCGACGACCCCTAACAAGTTTCTCTCTGCTCTAGGTGCGGTTGGACCGACTATGAAATCGGGACCTCCTAGGATGTACACGTGAATGGCATGGTCCTCAAGCATGAAGATGTTGTATACCAACTCGCGTATTTTCTTGGCCGCCTCCGTGGGCTCAATCTTGTAAAGGCTATCCAATGCCTTGGTTGAAGCCATGTGATGGGCCATTGGGCAGACCCCGCAAATTCTGGAGGTTATCTGCGGCATATCCTCGGCATGTCTACCTTCAGCGAATTTCTCGAAGCCTCTGATTTCAGGTATCTGCAGGTAGGCCTTGGTGCAGGTTCCATGATCGTCTAAGCAGACGACGATTTTACCATGCCCTTCGAGGCGCGTTGTTGGCGTGATTGTTATTTCCTTCATCGCGTACCCCCCATAATACGGCCTCCGAGACGAGATGATGCTAGCGTGTACCTGTAGAAGGTTCCAACTGGATCTGGCAGCGCGTCAATGACTCGCTGGACCGATTCCTCGTCGTTAAAGTCTATGATGCTTGCGATGAAGGACGCTGCCTTTGTCCCGTAATCACTGACGGGATCGAGTGGTCCGAAACAACCCGTGCAAGGCATTCTCGCTTTGACACATAGAGCAGTGCATCCGCCCCTCGTAGCGGGGCCGAGGCATAGAAGGCCCTGTGTGAGGAGGCACTTCTCAGGATCGGGGATTACTTGGTGTGGACGTCTCAAATCTTGAATTAAGATCTTTTCAGGTTTCGTTTCGTTCAGAGGGCACTCGTCGCAGAGGGATTTTTCGGATGCACCTATGACTGAGCCTTTTGGTGGTAGTTTTCCGGAGAGAAGGATTTCAACCGCTTTCCAAGTTACATCAGCCGTGGGTGGACATCCAGGAACATAGTAATCGACATCTATGGCTTGATCGATAGGGATTAGGCGAGGGAAGACTTCAGGTAGCTCAAGCTCAGCACCATCTAGAATCGTCCGGTTTTGCGGAACCACTTTCCCTGGGTTGTCAACAGTGGGAACGTCACGGTAGACGAGTGAGATCAGTTCTTCTCTACTGTACAGATTGGCAAGGCCGGGAACTCCTCCCCAAGCGGAGCAAGCCCCGTAAGCAACGACCAACTTCGATTTCCTTCTGAGGAGCTTGACCATCTTGTCGTGTTCTGTAACTCGAACTCCTCCGTTGATCAGGCTTGCAGTTATGGCACCGTCCGGTAGCTTTTCAACATCCTCTTCCTTGAAGTCAAGAGCAATTGGCCAGAAGACGATGTCAACTAGATTGGTGAGATCCAGTATTCTCTCGGCTAAGTCTACTGTTGCCTCTTCGCATCCGCCACAGCTCGCGCACCAATACAGAGCTATCTTTGGTTTGTCCGTCATGCGCTCACCTGGATTCGTGGTGCCAGTGGACCGAGGGCTTTGATCTGTTCAACCATCTCTTTGGCGATCTCTACAAACTTCACGGCTTCTGACGCCGAGATCCATTCCAGCCGGAGCCTTTCTCTCTCTATGCCGAGTTGATCTAGCATTCTCTTCAGGAGCGTCACCCGTCTCATCGTTTTGTAATTACCCTCGATGTAGTGGCAATCGCCGAGATGGCAACCCGCAACTAGAACCCCGTCTGCTCCTTGTTTGAAGGCTTCGACGATGAATTGTGGGTCTATTCTTCCGGAGCACATCACTTTGATAACTCTGAAATTCGGAGGATACTTCATTCGGCTAGTTCCCGCAAGGTCCAATGCTGCGTAAGTGCACCAATTGCATGCAAACAGTACAATCTTCGGTTCGAACTCATTGCTCATTTCAGCGATGCCCCCTTTCTGATATGGCCGCAATTTGAGCCATCACTTGAACATCTTTGAATCCTGCCTGCTGCATGGCCCCCGACGGACAGGTGGCTACGCATGCTCCGCATCCTTTGCAAAGAGCCGTGTCGACTTGAGCTACTCTCTTCTCACCCTGTTTCTTTCTGGAGATTGCACCGTATGGACACATTGCGATGCAGATAGAACAGCCGCTGCAGATTTCTTCGTTCACTTTAGCTATAATTGGTTCGATCCCAACTTCTCTTTTGGAGAATAAGCTTGAGGCCTTAGCTGCTGAAGCACTTCCCGCCATCACGCTCTCAAACACGTTCTTGGGGCTCGTGACGGAACCGGCCAAGAAAATCCCGTCTGCTGGAGCTTCTACTGGGCGGAGTTTGGGATGGGCTTCTCTCAGGAAACCCTCGGGGCTGCACCCTACCTTTATGA
>JBAVCK010000187.1:0-22891 GCA_049586635.1 Bathyarchaeia archaeon | reverse complement strand
GACCTAAGCTGACTGGGATGGATGTCAGAAACCAGAAGGAGATAGACTCGACGATAATTGAACTCGATGGAACTGAGAATAAGTCGAAACTCGGAGGGAACGCCATCGTCGGCGTTTCTCTCGCAGTTGCACGCGTCGCTGCAGAGACCCTCGGTCTTCCCCTCTACAGATACATCGCGGGGCCTCAAGCGCACATACTTCCTGTTCCCATGATAATTATGATAAACGGCGGAAAACTTGGTGCAACTGACCTAGATTTTCAAGAATTCAATGCTATGCCAATTGGAGCCGAGAGTTTTTCAGAGGCTATGCGTCTCAGCGCTGAGGTCTATTTCAAACTAGGAGAACGGCTCGCGAAACGATCAAAGTACGCTTTGAACGTAGGCGATGAGGGAGCTTATTCGCCTCCTGGCATAAGCGACCCTCATGACGCCTTTGACGAGATTCTCAGAGCAATCGAGGAACTTGGTTATGAAGATAAGTTCGTACTCGCGATGGACGCGGCTGCAAGTCATCTTTACGATAATAAGCATGGCAAGTACCATCTGATGGGCAAAGAATTCTCTCGCGAGAATCTTATGGATTTTTACGAAGAGTTGGTCGACACGTTGCCGCTTAAATCGATCGAGGATCCATTCGATGAAGACGATTTTGAGGGTTTCGTCGAGGTCACTAAGAAATTGGGGCGAATCCAGATAGTGGGTGACGATTTCTTCGTCACTAATTTATCACGGGTTCGAACGGGAGTAGAAAGCCGCGCGGCCAATGCCGTACTCTGGAAGGTCAATCAGATAGGAACATTGAGTGAGGCCCTAGACGTCGCGCAATATGCCGTCAAGAACGGCTACAGTGTCGTCGCTTCTGAAAGATCGGGCCAAACGGAGGATTCTTGGCTCGCCGATCTAACCGTTGCCATAGGTGCAGGTCAACTGAAGAACGGGGCTCCATGCAGAAGTGAGAGAACCGCCCAATTCAATCAATTGCTAAGGATAGAAGAAGAACTAGGCGAGTCGGCAACGTATGCGGGGGCGAACTATCGCAGGCCAGTTTGATCGTGAACGAGGATGGACGACAAGAACGATGGCAAAACTCCCTTGTGCGGTGTGCAATCAAATCAAGAACTAAGGACGGCAATAGTTCCCGGAGGGCCGTATGTTTTGCCAGTCGGAGTCTAGTACTAGTTTATGATAATACAAAATTCGGACGAGCTTACGTCTAAGGGAAACATTCGTGGAAGAGGGACAGTCCTCAAAATCATCGAAGGCGCCCTAGAACAAGTAAACTCATACGACCTCATCATGGAGCAGGTCAAGCTTAACGACGATCTCAAGATAGGACCGCTCACATACGATCTAAAGAAGATTAAGGACATTTTCCTTATCGGTGGGGGCAAACAGGTTACCTTTGCCGCGTGTGCTCTCGAAGATATTCTCCAAGACAAGATTAGAGAAGGCGTTGTCGTCGAGAAAAAAGGGGGCGGTCGCAAAACCAAGAAGATTAGGGTGGTGGAAGGGAGCCATCCAATACCTGACGAGAGCAGCGCCATAGGAGGCGAGGAAATTCTACGGATAGCCAGAAAGGCAGAGAAAGATGACCTTGTAATTGTCTGTGTTACGGGCGGGTGTACTTCCTTAACCATGCTTCCCCCGGAAGGCATTACGCTTGAGGATGTAAGAAAAGTCTGTAACTTGCTGTTGAATTCTGGGGCACCCCTCGAAGATATGAACACTGTTCGAAAGCATCTCTCTCAAGTGGGCGGAGGAAAACTGTCAATGGCTGCGCACCAGGCTGAAGTTGTGAGTTTAATAGCCGTCGATGAAGTTGCAGGTCTTCCTTGGGGGCCTACCGTTCCGGATACGACTTCATTCTCCGATGCTAAGCATGTTCTTGTAAGATATGATCTGTGGGACAAAATTCCAAGCTCGGCAAGGGATTACTTCGAGAAAGCAGACATCGATCAAGAAACTCCGAAGTCAACTGACTTTGAACGGATGGGCGTAAGGGCACACCATGTTATTTTTGCGGAGAATCGGATGCTTTGTCGAGCTGCCGAAAGAACGGCGACCGAACTTGGATTACGTCCCGTGACGATATCAACCAGTGTCGAGGGGGAGGCAAAGGACGTTGGTGTCATTTTGGCAAGTATTGCAAAAGAGATTGAGACGAACGAGCGGCCGTTTAACTATCCATGTGTCTTGGTCGCGGGCGGCGAAACTACGGTAACTATTCAGGGGGAGCACGGAGAAGGAGGTCGAAATCAAGAATTGGCATTGGCGGCGGCCCTGAAAATAGCAGGCAGTAAGAAAATCACCATCGCTTCCATCGGTACCGATGGAACTGACGGCCCCACTGACCTAGCGGGGGCGATAGTTGACGGCTATAGCCTAGAACGCGCTAGGAGAGCTGGTATAGATGCCGTTGAATGCTTAAGGATGCATGATTCTTCAAGCGCCTTCAGAAGATTACACGACGCGATACGCACTGGCGACACAGGTACGAATCTAATGGATCTCATGATTGTCTGCGTTTCCTAACTGAGGCAATAAAGAATATTCCCTTAGGTCTCAGTATTGCACTGTACATCGTCCAGGATTGTGACGCAGGAATTGGACAGTAATACTATTAAGCGTAAATTCTGGTAAAAGGACTGGATGCATTATGGTTCAGACCGCTACCCAGTCGGACGTTGTGAAAGTATCAAAAGAGTACACGTATGGAACTTGGCGAGCGCAAAAAGGGTGGGTTCCACGCGAGATTGTTAGCGCAGAAGGATGCTACTTTACAGACGCGTCAGGCCAGCGTTTTCTTGATTTTTCATCCCAACTGATGTGTTCCAATCTAGGTCACGGGAATAAGGCTGTAATTGAAGCAATCTGCGAACAAGCCAAGAAGCTTCCCTACGCAGCGCCAGCCTTTACCACAGATGTACGCGCAAGATTAACGAAATCTCTCTTGGAGGTTATGCCCCAAGGACTTGCGAAGTTTTTCTACGCTACGTCAGGGACCGAGGCAAACGAAGCTGCGTTCAAGATTGCGAGGCAGTTCACGGGCAAATACAAGATAATCTCCCGCTACTCATCCTACCACGGTTCGACTGCGGGTTCAATTGCAGCCACGGGTGATCCACGACGATACCCGATTGAACCTTCCGGCAAAATGGGAGGGGTTATTTTTGGACCAGACGCCTACTGCTATCGTTGTCCCTTCGGGTTGGAATATCCCAACTGTGGCATCGCATGCGCGGACTATATTGAGTACATGATTAAGCATGAATCGAACGTCGCAGCCATCATTGTCGAGCCGATTGTTGGAACCAATGGGATACTCGTTCCTCCTGACGAATACCTTCCTCGTCTCCGCGAGATTACAGAGCAACACGAAGTCCTACTGATTTGTGACGAGGTCATGTCAGGTTGGGGACGGGCAGGGGAATGGTTTGCGGTAGACCACTGGAAGGTCAAACCCGACATTATGACAACTGCCAAGGGAATCACTGGTGCGTACATTCCGCTGAGTGTCACCGCAACATCTCGCGAAATTTCGGATTATTTTGAGGAGAATTACTTCGCGCACGGTCACACTTACGAGGCGCACCCACTGACATTGGCAGCAGGGGTCGCGGCCATCGGAGAATACAAGCGGCTAGGCCTCGTTGAACGCTCACGTGAAATGGGGCAATCCATTGGAAAACAGTTGAAAGCGTTGCAGGATAAACATCCTTCAGTAGGAGATGTGCGCGGGCTTGGCCTTTTCTGGGGACTTGAATTGGTCCGCAACAGGAAATCCAAGGAGGGCTTCAATACTCGTGAGGATAAGTTACAGGGCAAACCTTTGGTTGTTGACCGCGTCGCCGCAGAATGCATGAAGAACGGTGTGTTCATCAACACATGGATCAACTACCTAACCGTCGCCCCACCCCTGATAATCAAGAAAGAAGAATTCGAGCAGGGCGTCAGCGTGCTCGACAGGGCGCTTGAGGTAGCAGACAAAGAGGTTGCCTAGTACCACTGGGAAAATATGCGGCTAGGCGACTAAAAGCGAGAGCTGATAGTCGCATCTTGGTATGCACAACTTTCCCACTATCAGACGAAGTCAATCGCATTGTCCTTGATGATACTACACCGTAAGGCTAATAACCGATTGGACGGTGTCCAAGTTTAGTGAACTGATATGGTACAGGCTACAAAGGTCATAGCGCGTGAGACTCAGGCCGAAGTCATAAAGAATTATGTCAACGGCGAATGGGTTGCATCAAAATCGACTAAGACCTTAGACGTCGTCAACCCAGCCACAACAGAAGTGCTAGCCCGTGTTCCAATGTCCACAAGGGAAGAGGTTGACGAGGCTATTCGATATGCCAAGGAAGCGTTTGAGGAATGGCGGGAGACTCCTCCACTCACGCGAGCACGCTACATGTTTACTCTCAAGAATCTAATGGAGGAACACTTCGAAGAGGTGTCTCAAGTCCTAACAAAAGAGCATGGTAAGACGATTGACGAGTCGCGAGGTGAAATTCGGCGTGCCATAGAGACCGTTGAACATGCTGCAGGCATACCCACGTTAATGATGGGATATAACTTGGAAACAATCGCCCCAGGTCTGGATGAGGAATGCATCCTACAACCTCTGGGCGTCTTTACATGCCTTCCGGCTTCCAATTTCCCTGGCATGATTACCTTCTGGTTCCTGCCGTATGCTGTGGCCTGTGGGAATACGTACATTGTGAAGCCATCAAGTGAAGTTCCATTAACCCTAAACAAGCTGTTTGAGCTGATTGATGAGGCAGGTTTTCCGCCAGGCGTACTCAATCTCGTGAACGGGTCAAGGGATGTTTCTGATGCGTTTCTTGAAAGCAAAGACGTGAGGGGTGTGTCCTTTGTCGGTTCAACACCAGTCGCGAAATATGTTTACAGCAAAGCAACCGCAAGTGGGAAGCGGGCACAATGCCAAGGTGGTGCGAAGAATTGCCTTCTGGTTATGCCGGACGCGCCCCTCGACAAGGTCATGCCCGCCATAATGAACTCAGTCTATGGCTGCGCAGGCCAGAGATGTTTGGCAGGTGCTAACGTGGTAGCCGTTGGTGATACCGCTTTCTACGAGCAACTGAAGAAGAAATTGGTGGAAGCGGCGAAAGCGGTCAAGACCGGTTATGGCTTGGACGAGTCGGTGCAAATGGGGCCACTCCGTTCGAAGCAAGCAAAGGAGAAGGTCCTATCCTACATTGAGGCAGGTCTCAAGGAAGGAGGCGAACTCATCCTCGACGGACGCAACATCAAGGTACCTGGATACGAGAACGGGTACTTCATCGGCCCAACAATCTTCGATAACGTCAACCCGAAAAGCAAGATTGGCAGCGAGGAGATCTTTGGTCCAGTCATGTGCCTAATGAGAGCCAAAGACTTTGACGAGGCCCTCAGAATCATTCATGAGAGTCCGTATGGGAATGCAGCTTCAATATTCACGCAGAACGGCAAGTGGGCTAGAGACTTCAAACACAGAGTGCAAGCGGGAGATATCGGTGTCAACATAGGCATCGCCGCACCAGTGGCTTTCTTTCCGTTCAGCGGGTGGAAGGACTCGTTCTTCGGAGACTTGCATGGGCAAGGATTCGACGCAATTAACTTCTTCACGGATAGGAAAGTCGTAATCTCAAGGTGGTTCTAGAATAGATGGCCATGCAAGGTGGTTGAGGTAGGCTGGAAGGATGGAACTCACCACCTTCACCATGGTCCTCAGGTTCACCCTTCAGCTTGAAGACCAGACTGCTCAATTCTACCGCGTCTTAGCTGGAGATAGCAGGTTCGCTCAGGCCAAAGAACTCTTCACAAAATTTGCTGAGAACAGCGATAAACGGAAGAAGGAATTGGAGAGAACCGCCAGGGAAAGCGTCGATCACTCCCTGCTTGAGCCAGTGTCAGGTATTTTCGAGGAAACGTACAGAATGGACTTAATCCTACCCCCAGCCGCGACCATTATAGATGCAACATCTACTGCAAAGACGCTGGAAGGTCGAATGCAAGAATTCTACCTAGCAGCTGGTGACAAAATCAAGTTCATATCGAATGTGAACAGACTATACAAGCGCTACTCGCAGGACAGAGCAAAGGCACTTACGGCCCTACAGGCGTTATCTTAAGACTCTGCTAATTTGGTTCTTCTTGATCTTTTAGGGGCTTCTCGGTAACCATTGAGAGTGAAGAATCACTCAACGCTAAAGCCTTGTTTGAAATGCGGCAAGTGCTGTATAACTTATCCTTGTGCCCTTTCTCCGGATGATTTGCCAAGGATTGCTCGGTTCCTCGGCTTGACTGAAAGCGAGCTCCTTACTCATTTCCTTGTGCTCGACTACGTTCTGGACTCTGGTCAGAGGCGATATTACGTCTGTCCCGCGAGGAAAGATGATGAGGCGGGGCGAGTTGTTCATCCGGAATGGGCTTTTTCTGATTCTCCGTGTGTTTTCTTGCGCGGCAGCGAGTGTGCAATCGAGGAAGTCAAGCCGAAGGGTGGCAAGACCTTTTTCTGCAGTCTGATGACCTCAGAGAACCGGAACTTGATAGGTTACGGCAAGAAGAAGGCGGCAAAGGACTGGGCTAAAGGGCCTATCTTGGACGATCTGCTCGTGTTGAACGACTGAATCAGCCGACGAACTTTCCATATTCCTCCTCTGGTTCACCGCCCGAGTCAACGGTTTTGGGCGCGCCTCAAACGTAATTAATGAGAGTTCACATAGAACCGGTTAGCAGAAAACTCGTCTGTTCCGAAATTTCTGCTTCGGAATCCGCGTGCGTTCGTTTAGCGGAGCGCTTAGAATGCACTAAACTTTATTAGCTTGGGTCCCGGTGGTGCTGTGGAAAGTTTCGGTAAGGTCTGTTCGAGGGCCGGAAGAACCTTTTCTCCGGGGAGAGAATGCCTAGATTGAAGGATAGCGAAAAGGAGAGGTCATACAACATCTTCGGCCATCAATTTGTCCCGAAACATGAGCTTCTTTCCAAGAAGGAAGCGGAAGAACTGATGCGGGAGTTCCATATCAGGCCACACCAGCTCCCTTACGTCAGAACTAGCGACCCCACCGCAGAGGTCTTGGGAGCAAAGATGGGTGACATTTTGCGTATAACGCGCAAGAGCGCGACCGCTGGCGAAGTTGTCGTTTATCGGTATGTTGTTGATGGTTAAGGTGAAATTGTGACTGTAACTACGGCTGGAACTGTTAGCCCTCAAATCTGGGATTTAATCAAACATTTCCTAGAAGAGAAAGGGCTGGTTAGGCAACACGTCGACTCATATAATGAGTTCATAGAGACTGGGCTGCAAGCCATTGTCGACGAAACCGGAGAGGTCCCAATTGAGATTGAAGACTATCCGCTGAAAATCAAACTCGGCAAAATTGAGATTGGAACGCCGCGGGTAACTGAAGTAGATGGGTCGGAACGGCAGATCTTTCCGACTGAGGCTAGAATTCGCAACCTAACTTACGCCGCCCCTCTCCACTTGGAGATGACTCCTGTGATCGGGGAGAGGGAGGGGCAAACCGAGATTGTGTATATCGGCGATTTTCCCGTAATGCTTCGTTCGAAAATTTGTCCGCTCTCTCGAATGTCCGCTGAGGAACTGATCAGCATCGGTGAAGATCCGCTTGACCCTGGTGGCTACTTCATCGTGAATGGTGCAGAACGTGTCGTCGTTGCACTGGAAGATTTGGCGGCAAACAAGATTCTGGTGGACAAGGAGCAAACAGGCGTCCATCCCACATACAAGGCTAAGATTTTCTCGACAACGGTCGGTTTCAGAGCTAGGACAGAGGTGACTCTGAAAACTGACGGCGCCATGTACATAACAATGCCCGGCGTCCCATCAGACATCCCAATCGTTGTGATGATGAAGGCGCTCGGCTACGAAGAGGACTCGAAGATTGCTGAGATGATATCGACCGACGATACGCTCCAGAATCAACTTGCAACAACCTTTGAGAAATCAGTCGGCGTCGTTTCACAGAGGGATGCTCTTCTTTACATCGGTAACCGGTTGGCTCCCGGCCAAGTCGAAGATTACCGTTTAAAGAAGGCTGAGGCTTCTGTTGACAGAAACTTCCTTCCACATATTGGGCGGAGCCCTGAAGACAGGAAGGAGAAGGCCGCGTGCATTGCTGAAGTGGGATGCAGAGTAATCGAAATCAAACTTGGGATTAGGGGGCCTGACGACAAGGACCATTACGCGAATAAACGGTTGAAACTCGCTGGGTCCCTATTAGCCGAATTATTCCGAATTTCCTTCCGCAACCTGATCCGAGACCTGAAATACCAACTCGAACGAATCACAATCCGCAGGCATGCGGAACTTTCAATCAGTAACGCTATTCGCCCCGGCATTATCACGGAACGAATACAACATGCGATAGCCACCGGCAATTGGGTTCGCGGCCGAGTCGGTGTAACCCAACTCCTCGACCGAACAAATTACGCTTCAACCCTGAGCCACCTTCGCCGGCTCCAGTCGCCTTTAAGCAGGAGCCAACCTAACCTCGAAGCCAGAGACCTCCACCCCACACATTGGGGGAGGCTTTGTCCCAGCGAGACGCCTGAAGGCTCGAACTGTGGTCTTGTAAAGAATCTCGCTCTCAGCGCGGTCATATCCATTGGCGTTGATTCGCGAGAATTCGTTTCGAAACTCCGACGCATGGGCGTAGTCCCCGTAGATGAAGCCGACAGCAAACTCCGCGAAACTGGCGCGAAGGTTTTCGTTGACGGCCTGATTGCAGGATACGCCAGCGAGGCAGACAAGCTAGCGGCGGAGCTTATCCGAATGCGAAGGGGTGCGGAGATAAGTTCGGAAGTAAATGTAGCTTACTCGCCGCCTCTAGTTGAAGGAGGACGAAATGCGCTTTACATTAACTGCGACCAAGGCAGGGTACGAAGGCCGCTAGTCATTGTGGAGAATTCAAAGCCACGCCTAACGCGTGAGCACGTAGAAGCAGTTCAGCGTGGAGAGATGCGTTGGGAGGACCTCGTGGACCGAGGCGTCATCGAGTACCTGGACGCCGATGAGGAAGAAAATGCGTTGATCGCCCCGTCGCCAAACCGAATGAATGAAAAGACCACGCACGTCGAAATTGCGCCGTACACAATTCTGGGAATCTGCGCGTCCCTAATTCCCTATCCCGAACACAATCAGTCACCACGCAACGCCTATGAATCCGCTATGGCAAAACAAGCGCTCGGAATTTTCTGCGTTAATTACGCAAACCGCGTTGATTCGCGAGGCCACATCCTACACTACCCACAGGTCCCCATGGTCAGGACGAAACCCATGGACATCATCAAGTACGACAGTAGGCCTGCGGGACAGAACTGTGTTGTAGCACTTCTCTGCTACCAAGGCTACAACATGGAAGACGCCATCATAATTAACAAATCGTCGGTAGACCGAGGGCTCTTCCGTTCAACATTCTATAGAGTCTATGAAGGAGAGTGCAGGCAGTATCTCGGGGGCCTTCGTGATAAATTCGAAGTGCCCGAGGCCGGAATTCGTGGCTACAGGGGTGACAGGTACTACAGGCTCTTGGAAGAAGACGGAGTCATCTCGGTAGAGTCAGAGGTCACCGGAAACTCTGTGCTTATCGGGAGGACAAGTCCACCCAGGTTCCTTGAAGAATACCGGGAATTCGAGGTCAAAGGACCAACTAAACGTGATTCATCGGTGGGCATGCGCCCCTCGGAAGAAGGCATAGTGGACGCCGTTTTCCTTAGCGAGTCGATAGAAGGCAACCGCCTAGTGAAGGCGCGCGTTCGAGACACGCGAATTCCTGAACTCGGAGACAAGTTTGCATCGAGGCATGGACAGAAAGGCGTTATCGGAACTTTGATCCCGCAGGAGAATATGCCTTTCAGCGAACAGGGAATCGTACCGGACGTTATCATTAACCCCCATGCGATTCCGTCGCGCATGACCATCGGCCAGTTCGTTGAGGCAGTGGGAGGGAAGGTTGCAAGCCTTCGGGGAGAGCCAGTCGATGGAACCGCGTTCAGTAATGAAGGGCCTGCGGCTCTACGTGATGCGCTTCTTGAGTTAGGTTTCCAACACAGCGGAAGGGAAGTTCTCTACAATGGTGTAGACGGCAAGAAACTCGTCGCTGATATATTCATGGGAGTCGTCTACTACCAGAAATTACACCACATGGTCGCCGACAAAATGCATGCCCGTGCGCGAGGGCAAGTACAGATGCTCACACGTCAACCGACTGAAGGCCGTGCGAGGGGCGGGGGACTCAGGTTCGGCGAGATGGAACGAGATTGCTTAATCGGCCACGGCGCGTCGGCACTGTTGAGGGACAGGCTCCTTGAAGAATCGGACAAGTACACGGCGATGGTTTGCGAAGTATGCGGCCTGTTAGCCTACCACGACGTGAAACAAAACAAGTACATTTGCAGGGTTGACGGCGACAAGGCGGTCATTTCCGCTGTGCAACTGTCCTATGCGTTCAAACTATTGCTGCAGGAACTGATGGCCCTTGGCGTGGCGCCGCGATTAGAAGTATCGGAGCGTGCTTAGAATGTCGGTCGCTGAAGAACCAACCAAAGTAATCGGCAGTATCCACTTTACGCTCACGTCCCCAGGTGAAATACGCAAACTTTCCGCGGTTGAAATTCAAACCGCCGACACTTACGATGAAGACGGCGTTCCAATTGTTTCGGGCTTGATGGACGGCCGCCTCGGCACGCTAGAGCCACGACAGAAGTGCAAGACTTGCGGCAACACCGCATCTGCATGCCCTGGACACTTTGGGCACATTGAACTGGCAGAACCAGTCGTCCACGTAGCGTTCGCGAAGCTTATCCACAAACTGCTTCAGGTCACATGCCGAAACTGCGGCCGCATACTTCTCTCCGCCGACAAGATCAAGGCATACAATGAAATGATGCAGAGGCAGCAAAAGCAACTCAACGAGATCCCATCCACATTCTACGACACTGTCATGAAGGACGCGAAGAAGAGCCAGGAATGCCCACACTGCGGAGCCCGCCAATACCAAATTGAACACGCGAAACCAACCACCTTCCATGAAATGGCGGAAGCCGGCGCAGCTAGGCTGAACCCAAGCCAAATTCGAGAGCGACTCGAACGAATCCTGGACGACGACCTCCGATTACTAGGCATGGAACCCACCGCCGCACGGCCCGAATGGATGATCCTCCAAGTTCTACCCGTCCCAGCAGTAACGGTTAGGCCATCCATCACTCTCGAATCAGGAATCAGATCAGAGGACGACCTTACGCACAAGCTCGTCGACATTATCAGGATAAACCAGAAACTCAAAGAAGCTCTGGAGTCAGGCGTTCCCGTTAACATCATCCAAGAACTCCATGAACTACTCCAGTACCACGTCACAACCTACTTTGACAACGAAGTTTCCGGCCTGCCACCCGCACGCCATAGGTCTGGCCGGGCGCTGAAGACCCTCAGCCAGAGGCTCAAAGGCAAAGAGGGCAGGTTCAGAGGAAACCTTTCCGGAAAACGAGTTGATTTCTCGGCCAGGACCGTAATCTCACCTGACCCGAATATTGACATTAACGAAGTCGGCGTACCGCTCGATGTTGCCCAGCGCCTAACCATCCCTGAAAGGGTCACACCCTGGAACGTCGACGAGTTGAAACAACTCATCAGGAATGGCCCAGACCAATACCCTGGCGCGCTCTACATCGTAAGGCCTGACGGGCGAAGGGTCAGGCTGGAATTCGTCACTGAACGTGAAAGCTTGGCTGAAGCAATTCAGCCGGGTTTCATCGTGGAACGCCACATTAGGGATGGAGATATCGTCCTGTTCAATCGGCAACCCTCACTCCACCGAATGTCGATAATGGCACACACAGTGAAAGTGCTCCCATACAAGACCTTCAGGCTCAACCCATGCGTATGCCCACCATACAACGCGGACTTCGATGGCGACGAAATGAACCTCCACGTCCCACAGGGGGAGGAAGCAAGAACCGAAGCAAAATTACTCATGCAAGTCCAAGATCAAATTCTCTCACCCCGATACGGAGGCCCCATAATTGGAGCCAAGACCGATCTGCTCACCGCAGCGTACCTACTCACGAGAAAGTCAACTTACTTGAACAAAGAAGAAGTCGGCAAACTCATAACCGCGGCTGGATACCGCGGAGAACTGCCGCCCCCTGAGATAAAACGGCCGGAGGAGCTTTGGAGCGGGAAGCAAATCTTCAGCCTATTCCTCCCAGCAGGTTTCGACTTTGTAGCCAAGTCGAGCATGGTAACCAAAGAGGACGGCAGCTCTGTCGTAGTGAAAGACGGGACGCTCATTGAAGGGGTCATAGACAAGAACACAATCGGTGCTGAACGCTCAGAGACCCTCTTCCACCGCATAGTGAAAGACAGCGGCTCTGAACCAGCCCGTATCTTCCTAAACGGTTTGATAAAACTCCTTGACCGTTTCATAACCCTTCGAGGATTTACGTACGGAATTGATGAACTCGACATTTCAGCTGGAGTCAGAGACAAAATCTCAAAGGCTGTCAAGAAAGCCGAAGAACATGTACAAGACTTGATTGACCAATACAAGAGAAAGACACTTGAACGGCTCCCAGGCCGATCCGTCGAAGAGTCCCTTGAACTCCGCATCATGGATGAACTTTCAAAGGCCCGCGACCAGGCGGGCGAACTCGCTGAACAATACCTGAAGACTGAGACGGACAATTCTGGAGTTATAATGACTAAGACGGGAGCGCGCGGCTCAATGCTAAACATCGCCCAGATGGTTGCTACCGTTGGCCAGCAATCAATCCGCGGCCAACGAATAAGGCGGGGTTACAGAGACCGAGCCCTCCCCTTCTTTGAGAGGGGTGATGTCGGCGCTGAAGCCCGAGGGTTCGTCTACGCTTCCTACCAAGAGGGCCTAACCCCCGTGGAATTCTTCTTCCATTCGATGGGCGGCAGAGAAGGACTGGTGGATACGGCCGTTAGAACGCAGCAGAGCGGTTACATGCAACGCCGGCTCATCAATGCGCTCGAACACATTCGGGTTGAATACGACGGCACAGTCCGCGACTCAAGAGGCGATATCATACAATTCAGGTATGGTGAAGACGGAGTCGACACCGCCAAAAGCGATCACGGAAAGGCAGTGAATACCGAACGCTTGGTGGAACGGGTCGAACTCACAATCGAGAAAGGTGCAAAGGCCAGCAAGGCCTACATTGAGAAGAAGGTCGCAGAGGTCAGGGAAGACCTCACCCCCAGCCTAGCCGACCAACTGAAAGACAGCCTCCTCCGCGCGAAACTCACCCGGAAGGGAGTGGACACGGCGATAAAGGAAGCCGTGAAGAACTACCGCAAATCAATGATCGAACCTGGGGAAGCTGCCGGAATAGTTTCGGCCCAATCAATAGGTGAACCCGGCACCCAGATGACGCTTAGAACATTCCACTTCGCAGGCGTCAGAGAACAGAACGTAACACTAGGCCTTCCCAGGCTAATCGAGATCGTAGACGCACGGAAGATTCCATCCACACCTAGCATGATTGTGTACCTTGACAAGAAACGGCGCACTAGCCGGGAAAAGGCACAGGAAGTTGCCACAAGAATCACCCATACCACCTTGGGCGACATTGCATCAATCATTGAATCAGATATCACTAAAATGCGGATTGTTGTTACACTGAACACCGAAGCCATGAGGGAGAGAGAAGTAGTTCTCAAAGACGTAAAAGCAGCTGTAACCCCTGGCGGATGCAAAGTAGAAGTGGAACGAAACACCGTCCACATCACACCGCAGGACATGGACATACCACAATTCAACAGGCTTGTGTTGCGCCTGCCCTTAATGCACGTCAAGGGAATCCCGCAAGTAAAACGTGCACTAGTCATGGAAGAGAAAACTGGCGAGAAAAGCGAATGGGTAATCAGAACCGAGGGCTCAAACCTCGAGTTGACGCTGGAAACTGAAGGCGTAGATACAACCAGAACAATCTCGAACAATATGCACGAGGTAGCCGAAGTGCTTGGAATTGAAGCAGCCCGCAACGTAATCATAAAGGAGGCAACCGCAGTTCTGGAAGAGCAAGGCCTCGACGTAGACATACGCCACGTCATGCTCGTAGCCGATGCTATGACCGCATCCGGTGAGGTACTCCAAGTCGGAAGGCACGGCGTGAGCGGAGAGAAAGCCAGCACGCTAGCCAAAGCCGCATTTGAGATAACAATACCCACCATCGTAGATGCCGCAGTCAAAGGAACACGGGACACATTACGCGGAGTCGCGGAAAACGTCATCGTCGGACAACAAGTTCCCATGGGAACAGGCCTCATCGAAGTCTACATGACCATGCCTGAGAAGGGAAAGAAGTAATGCAGAGCACAAAAGTAGACGTGAACAAACAGATCCAGATCGCGGTTAAAACCGGCAAAGTTGCCCTGGGCGTTAGGGAAGCCCTTGACGCTGCAAGGTTCGCGAAGGCAAAGCTCCTAATAGTAGCCTCTAACTGCCCCGCTCAATACAAGACAGACATTATCCAATACGCCAAGCAATCATCGGTGCCCGTCTTCAATTTCCCCGGAAATAGCGTCGACCTCGGGTCAGCATGCTTGAAACCCTTCGTAGTATCCGTATTAGCGATTAAAGAGCCGGGCGATTCAGAGATACTCAAACTAGCAGAGAGCTAAGACATGGCCAGTTCAGGGATAAAACTCACCGGCGAAACGATGAGGCTTATCGCGCTCTTCGAAAACATTACGGGTGCCACAGCAAACGATTGCATAATCGACGATGAAGGCGATAGGATAATCTTCCTCGCCAAACCCGGAGAGATGGGATTGGCGATCGGTAAGGGCGGCAAGAACATTAACGCCCTTCGCAATATGATCGGACGACCTATCGAAGTAGTTGAATTTTCCGACACGGCGGAAGGCCTCATTAGGAACTGCCTGTCGCCAGCGAAAATCAAGGAAGTTCGAATAACGGAGAGGCCCGACCGCAAAATCGTTGTGGTGGAAGTAGACCCCAAAGACAAAGCCCTAGCCATAGGAAAGAACGGCCGAACAATAGACAAGACCCGCATGCTAGCCAAACGCTACTACCAAATCGACCACGTACAAATCACCTAGCGCGCAGCCCAGAATTTTCGAATCTCAGTTGCTTGAGGCAGAGGTCTTCACGAATGGATAAAGGCAGTAAGATTTGGCTCAACGGCAGCTTGGTCGACTGGGACGACGCCAAGATACATGTTCTAACCCATGCCTTGCATTATGCAACAGCCGTTTTCGAAGGCCTCAGATGCTACAAAACCGATCGGGGCCCAGCCATCTTCAGACTGTATGACCACGTCTGGCGCCTCGTGAACAGCGCCAAGATATACCTAATGGACCTGCAACATACTCCAGATGAAATAGCCGCAGCAATCCGAACCACCGTCAAAGCTAACGGTTTTGACGAGTGTTACATCCGGCCGATTGCTTACTACGGTTATGGGGAAATGGGAGTTAACCCGTTACCGAACAAAGTAGACTTTGCAGTTGCGGCTTGGCGTTGGGGAGCCTACCTGGGCAAAGATGCGTTGAAGAATGGGGTCCGCTGCCTAGTCTCATCTTGGCGACGAATCAGTCCGCTCACGCTGCCTCCCCAAGCAAAATCCTCCGCGAACTACGCGAACGCAGGCCTTGCGAAGATTGAGGCAGTAAAGGCGGGGTATGATGAGGCCATCCTTCTAAACGCGAACGGAATGGTGTGTGAGGGAACGGGCGAGAACATCTTTCGAGTGAAGCGGGGCGCGCTCTCAACACCGCCAGCTTCCGCAGGTATACTTCGGGGAATAACTCGTGATACTGTGATTCAACTAGCAGGTGAGCTTGGTGTCGATTGTAGGCGCATTGACATGTCGCGGGAAGAGTTGTACACGTCGGACGAGCTGTTCCTCTGCGGGACCGCGGCTGAAATAACTCCAATTAGAGAAGTTGACGGAAGAAAAATCGGAAACAGCGAATATCCAGTTACAAGAAAATTGCAAGCCGCTTTCGACGATGCGGTGAGAGGACGCGGTAAGAAGCGCTCTGATTGGTTGGATTACGTAGCGTAAGGCGCCTTTTGGCTTCTGGCCTATTGCTCGCCGAATTTGATTCCCTGCGCTAGTGGCAGTTCGTTACCCCAGTTAATCGTCGTCGTCTGGCGGCGCATGTACTGTTTCCAAGCATCCGATCCCGCCTCTCGGCCGCCACCGGTATCCTTCTCGCCGCCGAACGCGCCTCCAATCTCGGCTCCCGAGGTGCCGATGTTCACGTTAGCTATTCCGCAATCACTGCCGACGGCGGAAAGAAACTTCTCCGCTTTCTTCAGAGATTCGGTGAAAATCGCCGAGGACAGTCCCTGCGGGACCTCATTGTGTAACCTTACCGCATCCTCAATCGTATCATAGGGCATCACGTAAAGTATCGGGGCGAACGTTTCTTCACAGACTAGTTGCGTGTTACCTGGAACTCTGACTATTGCCGGTGCCGCATAGAACCCGGGGCGGTCGAGTTTTTTCCCACCCGTAACGACCTTCCCGCCTTGTTTCGGCAAAATCTCCAAGGCTTTCATCATAGTGGCAACTGCTTCCCCGTCAACCAACGGGCCCATCAGCGTATTGGGATCCAAGGGGTCGCCGATTCGAACCTGCCCGTATGCCTTTACAAGCCTTGATGTCAATTCATCGATGATTTGCTTCTGCGCTATTATTCGTCTAGTCGTCGTGCAGCGTTGCCCTGCTGTTCCTACCGCCCCAAACAATATGGCAGGCACGGCGAGGCCTAAGTTCGCATCCTCAGCTACAATTATGGCGTTATTACCGCCTAATTCCAGTATAGTTCGCGCCAACCGTTTGGCGGCTGCTTCGGCAACACGCTTGCCCATCGCAGTTGATCCTGTGGAAGAGATCAGTGGAATTCTCTTGTCGTTGATCAGGCGTTCTCCAATTGTCGAGCCCCTGCCTATTACGAGCGTAAAGATTCCTGTTAGCCCGTGGCGTTCCATAACTCGGTTGATGATGTGTTGGACTGCGATTGCGCTGAGCGGAACTTTCGAGGAAGGTTTCCATACCATCGTATCCCCGCAGACGGCTGCGATCATTGAGTTCCACGACCAGACTGCGACCGGGAAGTTGAAGGCCGTGATTATGCCCACTACACCCAAGGGGTGCCATTGCTCATACATTCGGTGAAGTGGCCGTTCAGATTGCATGGTGAGACCGTAAAGCTGGCGTGAGAGTCCTACCGCGAAATCGGCGATATCGATGGCTTCCTGTACTTCCCCCATACCTTCCGCGACGATCTTGCCCATTTCCAGAGTAATTAGCTTGCCAAGTTGCTCCTTCTGCTTCCGAAGCTCTTCGCCAACCTCACGCACGATTTGGCCCCTAACAGGTGCAGGTGTCAGACGCCATTTTAGGAAAGCTTCTTGAGCGGTCTTGAGTACGCGTTCGTAGTCGTCTACTGAGGCGAGCGCCACCTTCGCAATTAACGAGCCGTCAATCGGGGTCACAACTTCCAGAAGTTCATGGCCTTCTATGCTACTCCAATCGTCAGGACCAGCACATGAGCCAGAGTTAACGTCCTGAATGGATAGCTCTCGAAGGAATGGGAATCTTTCTTGACTTGAAATAAGTGCCGCCTTCATAGCGCAGCAGACTCATATACCGGAGAGCCTGGCAGGGCTTTATTCTTGCCTCTCAAATTGCGCGGCCGTACGAGCTACCGGGACGTGCGGGCTAGTTCTTCCCTTGGAATAGCAGACTCAGATGGATTCGTCAATCTCGCTTTCTTTGCCGCCTGTTCCGCCGCATGCTTCACAGACGAGTTTGCCGCCGCCGAAGCATTCGTTACATTTGATGGAGACGAGGCCGCTGCCGTTGCAAATGTCGCAATCCAACACGCCTTTCTCAGTGGTCAGCTTGCCCGTTCCCTTGCATTCGTCGCATTTCGTTGGTATCGAGCCTGTGCCTTTGCATTTGGCACAAGCAACTTCCCCATCTCCATTACAAATGGCACAAACCAAAACAAGAAACACCCTGTGACTATTGCCGTCAGCAGGCTTGCACAGCCTACATACCTCGTACTTTTTGAACCTTATGTCGGTTTGCCGCACTCAATTAGCTTACTGGGTTACGAGAGGCAAAGCTTTGAGCCTGTAATCCACGCTGGGAGACTACTTGGCTGAGATTGAAGGCGTGGCTTTGATTTGATCATCGGAAAACATGAGTTCACTTTTGGTACTTTGGGAGTCTAGCCTTAAGTACTTTCAAAACCAATCCAATTGTTATGTTGTATAAGCGGAACGAGACCTTGCTGCTCCAGTACCTCGGAACAAGCCCGATACTCAGAATCATAGACTTCTTCCTAGACAACCCCCTCTCCGACTATTCCAAGAACGAGATAGTGAAGAACCTAGGAATGGGACGGGTAACTTTCTTCAAATATTGGAAGGAACTTGAAAAATCGGGAGCTGTCAAGGTCACGAGATCGGTAGGCAGGGCCACTATGTACCAGCTCGCTAGGCAGAACGAGGTCGTAAAGCAGCTGGTTCGGTTGGACATGGCCCTTGCAAGAGGAAGAATGGATAAGTCTGTCAAAGAATACTAGAAACCTGTTGCCGTAACATCTCGCTAATTCTAACCTGCTTTTGCTTTTGTTTCGTGCCTGAGATCACGATCCAGTCGGGAAGCTCTAATCCGGTCTTGTTGAGCTGCGTCCGGTATTTTTTATAGAATTTCGGTCTCACTTCCCAACTCCTCAGCAAACTCCCAGCTGCACTAGACTTCACAACTAGGTGTGACTCGAGTTCCTCACAACGTATTCTCTGGAAACCTGCCTTTCTCAACTCCCTCGTGACCAGCTGAGGCTTCGGAGAAAACCATTCCTTCGGCGGCGTGCGCGTCCACGCCGGATTCGAGTCGGCCTCAATCAGCAGCTTCTGCGCATAGTTTCTTGGAATGGGAGATAAGAAGGAATGTACTGACTTGCCAGTTGGCTTCAATACGCGATAGCACTCGCGAATGAAAGCGCCAATGTCGCCTGAGGTTATTTCTGGAAGGAATTCGCATGAGATTATCGCATCATAGGTTTCGTGGTCTTGTTCTTTGACCCATTCCATGTAATCAGAAGTAACTATCCGAACACGCCTGAATAATTTCGCTTTCTTCAGGTTCGACACGAGCGCTTGGCGGCGCGTGTTGGAGTAGGAACTTGTTCTTGGATTGACAAATGTGTCAACAAGAACGAATCGCAGATTGGATGCTTGTTTGGCCAACCGTATTGTGAGTTGTCCGCTTCCACATCCTATTTCGGCAATTTCCTGAGTTTCCCTTCCGAGCGCTTTTGCGAATATTCGAGCTAATCTGTCATACTGCTTAGACCAAGCCGCTTCCACGTCTGACGGTTTGGTAATAGCCTCCGATCTCGTAAGAATCAATGGGGATTAGCCTCTACACACTTGTGTTCTCTGGAGCATAGGTTTGGTGGCGATTGTTGTACCTCTGTGCTGTTGGGTTTAGCAATCGATGATGGTCAGCAGGTTTCCGACTGGATTACTTTCGCCCTCCCCTAGCCTCCTGAGTCACGCTATCGGTATTCACACGTTTGCGGTGAGAAGAAGCAACGCAGAGGCCTGTTGCAGCAGGTAACTTGGATGGAAAATGTTGCCACCGCGCCGGCGCGCATCGATATGGGTGGGCCTCGGATTCATCCCGCCTTGAGGCAGGGCCACAGCCGAATCACTGTCACTCCTTTAGAGAAACGTCTGGAAGCATACAGACGATTCCAGGGATTATCTGGTCGAGGCAAGTCTACGCATGAACTGGTAATCATAATCTCGAAACAATTCGGAGTAAGCCAACAGACCGTCTATGCTTGGACGAAGGGTACGTCGCCTTTCGGAAGGAGATGCGGGAGGATCGCTTACACGAAGGAACTGTTTTACGTCATAGGGTCCATGCTGGGTGATGGATGCATCTACTTCTGGAAGAAACATTACTTCATTTCGCTGGTAGGCGAATTAGAATTCGCCGCGAAATTTGCTAAGAAAGTCTCTGTTTGCACGACCAAAAGGCACGCCAAAGCCTACCCTTATCGAGGTAGAAATGTCTGGCTGGTTAGTTTTCAGAATGCAGAACTCTACTTCCTGATTAGAGAAATCCGCGAGCATCTTGGTGTTTTGAGCGACCTACTTAGCCTCGGAGATCGTTCGGTGAATGCGTTACAATTAGTCGAAGGGTTCTTTGACGCGGAGGGATGTGTGAAGGTTATCAAAGAGAGAGTAAGGAGAACTCCTAAGACATGCTTGGATTTTTGTAACACAAATATTGCGTTCCTCAAGCTTATTCGTGAAACCCTGAAAGATGCGCTAGGTATCGAAGGAAGGTTCACCTCTCAGAAAGGCAGAGAGCTAAATCGGAAAGTGAGTTACCATTTGCGAATCTACCGCAAGGATGCTATCAGGAAATTTCTGCTGCACGTCCGAACAATAAAACTGAAACCCGAGAAAGTGCAGTATGTGAAAAACTGGTTAGGGAAAAAATAGAGAAGGATAGGGAAAGGAAAGAGAATTTACTTTTTCGCTTTGGCGAATCTTGCTGCTACATCGTCGAAGTTTACGACTTTCCACCATTCGTCGACATATTTTGCCCGGTCGTTCAGGTAGGTGAGGTAGTATGCGTGTTCCCATACGTCGAGGCCTAGTAGGATTGGTAGTTGGGCGAGGTGCATGAAGTTTTGTTTTTCTATTTGTGTTAGGACGAGTTGGTCGGTTGTGTTGTCGTAGAGTAGTAGTGCCCATCCTGAGCCTTCGACGGTTTTGGCTGCGTCTGAGAATTGTTGTTTGAACTTGTCGAAGCCGCCGAAGTCTGCGTTGATCTTGTCTGCGAGGGCTCCGCCTGGGGTTCCGCCTCCCTTGCCGGGTGAGGCCATGTTTGGCCAGAAGATGCTGTGGAGGATGTGGCCTCCGTAGTGGAAGCTGTAGTCTCTGAGAACTGCTTTGATGTCGATTTGGGCTTCGCCCTTGCGGGCTTTGTCGAGTTTTTCGAGTGCCGCGTTTGCGCCGTTAACGTAGGCTGCGTGGTGTTTGTCGTGGTGGAGTGTCATTATTTGCTGGGAAATGACTGGTTCCAGCGCGTTGTATTTGTATGGCAATTCCGGAAGAACATATTTGTTTGGCATGACTTCCACACCTTAGCTGCACCTCACATAAACTTTTCATTTACGAAAAAAGGGTGGAGGGGGGGCGTCAGACCGTGAACAAATCGCGGCATCGCTTCTCAAAACCGTGATGTGGATAGTTCCGAGATCCCTGCTAGACTAGTTGCTTTACTTCTTCGGTTATCGCCTGTCCGAGGTAGCCATAAACGCCGAGCTTCAGCACTTTCAAGCCTAGTAAGGCGCATTTGATTCGGGTAGGGCCTGGGTCTATGCCTAGAAGATTTAGCACGTCGGGCTTACCTAGGGCTTTAATTTCATCAAGTGTCTTTCCTTTGGCTACTTCAGTGAGCATCGAAGCTGAGGCTTGACTAATTGCGCATCCCTTACCCTTGAACCGTACGTCGTCCACCTTCCCGTCCTTGATTTTCAGCTGCATTTCAATGATGTCCCCGCACAGCGGGTTCGAGTCTTTCGCGCGGACGTCAGGTTCCGGCAGGTCGCCGAAATTGCGCGGGTTCCTGTAATAATCCAATATGATGTCTTTGTAGATGTCAGAACTCATCGCGCAAATAGCTTCCTGGCTTTCTCAAGGGCGTTCATGAAGACGTCAACTTCCTCTTTCGTGTTATAAATGTAAAAGCTTGCTCTCGACATGGCGGGAACGTTCAAGAATTCCATCAAAGGTTGGGCGCAATGGTGCCCTGACCTAATCGCGATGCCCTCCTCATCTAGGATAGAGGCGAGGTCATGGGCATGGACATCTCCTAAGTTAAAGGATAACACGCCAACCCGTTTCGCAACGTCTTTGGGGCCATAGATTGTGATCTCTTTGATTTCCGCCATCCTTCTAATGGCGTAGCTGGTGATCTCTCTTTCATGCTCGTGAACGTTCTCCATACCGATCTTGCTAAGATAATCTACCGCTGCCCCTAGCCCTATGGCGCCGACAATGTTTGGTGTCCCAGCCTCATACTTGTACGGTATGTCCTTCCACGAGGCTCCGGTCGTGTGAACCTCCCTAATCATTTCCCCCCCACCCAAGAATGGTGGCATGGCCTGCAGGTGTTCACGCTTTCCGTGAAGCACTCCGATTCCCGTAGGGCCTAACATCTTGTGGCCTGAGAACGCGAAGAAATCGCAGTCAATGTCCCTGACGTCAACGCCCATATGCGGCACAGACTGGGCGGCGTCAACCAGGAACATGGCCCCGTAGCGGTGAGCAACCTTACCGATTTCTTTAACGGGGTTTATCGTTCCAAGCACGTTGGACGCTTGGGTTACGCACACGAGTTTCGTTGTCTCATCAATTAGCTCGTTAATCTCATCTTGTCGAAGTAATCCTTCATCATCGATCTTTACGTACTCGACGCGGGCACCTTTTTCTTGTGCCAGTAGCTGCCACGGAACTATGTTGCTGTGGTGTTCCATGATTGTTAGGACAATCTTGTCACCTTTCCCGACGTTCGCTTTGCCCCAGGTGTAGGCCACGAGGTTCATTGCTTCGGTTGCGTTTCGCGTGAAGATTATTTCTTCGGTGTGTCTTGCGTTGATGAATTTGGCTATTTTTTCTCTCGCTTCTTCATGTGCAAGGGTTGCTTCTTCAGCTAGCTTGTGGATTCCGCGATGTATGTTCGCGTTGTATTCGCGGTAGTACCTGTCTGTGCTTTCTATGACGGAGTTAGGTTTCTGTGAGGTAGCAGCGTTATCGAAGTAGATGAGTGGT
>JBAVCK010000186.1:0-2363 GCA_049586635.1 Bathyarchaeia archaeon | reverse complement strand
ACTTACTACTGAACAGATAATTCGCACTAGTCAAGTGGTACAGCGAGCGGGCGCTGATTTCGTAAAAACCTGTACCGGTTATGGGCCGCGTGGTGTCACTGTTCAGGATGTCAAAACAATCCGTATGGCGGTAGGGAACCGGACTAAGATCAAAGCGTCCGGCGGGATAAGGGATGCAGGCATGGCACTAAGGCTCCTAAGGGCTGGCGCAAATCGCATCGGAACCAGCGCCGGACCAGACATACTCAATTCGTTTTCTCGAAGAGTGGAGGGGGATTAGTTGGAGATATATTATCTCGGACTGTTTGATTGGAAGAACAAATTGTTGGCACACGACCAAGTCGTGAAGGTTGCTGGAATCTTCTTGGGAGAATCTGAACCCAAGGAAGAAGATGATGGCTGGTTTAAGAAGAAGAATGTAGACTCATTCGACGAGGTGAGCGTAACCCACTCCCGCATCGTATTCAAGAAATCACTGCCTGACGATGATATCCACACTTTCGGAGCACTCCGAGACAAACGAAAGCCTCTTGAGAAAGCGCTCGCCAGCTACCTCAAGAAAAGAGTTGGGGAACGCGAAAACTCCCTCACCCTACGGAAAATCTTCAAACGCCCGATCCCAAGGCCGTTCATCTATTTCTACCCGCTTATAGTATTAGGAAGAGCAAACCGTCTCTACGATAATCATTTCTTGAAGAACTCTGACAAGGATTGGCGGATGCCAGTTGACCTCAGCACATCGTGCTTTTTCGCGGCCCTTGATGACACGGGTCGATCTTGGTGGCGTTTTGACATGGAGAAGCGGATATACATGAGAATCAGTGGAAACTCGCTGGTCATGGGAAAAGCAAGCAATCGCTTTACACATCGGATAATAAATATGCTATACTATGCCGGGTTGTACAAAATGACCAGAATCCCTAGAGAGCAAGTGAGTCGTGAGAACTTCCACTTCGGACTTGAACCTCTCCTAGAAGAGCAAGGTCAAGAAATAACCAACGCAATAACCCAGCGAACCTTGGAGGAAAAGCTAAGCACGATCAATCGTTTCGTCGTCGGGCTCGCGATACTAGGAGCAATCCTCACTGCACTGTCCGTTTTGCGACAATGGGCGCCGTAGGTTTGTTTGGTTTGCACCCGTGATTTACTGTTCTTCGTCCGCGTCCTATTGTTGCACCGTCGCTACACGAACAATATCCCGAGAGACCGTCTGGCGCTGACATGATTACGTGGAGTTCGAGGCGATATTACATGTTCCTGAAAAATTTACGGAGTTTGTTGCTCAAGGAACCTGAACATGTGGAAATATACCTTAAGGAAAGACCATGGTTACGCCGGCCGAAAGAAAACAGGAATAGTGCCATCCTACATATAGAACGAATCTTAGCAGAGAAATACCCTCACGCGCCGGGCGGACTCGAACTCAAGCACGCACTGAGGCAGGGAGAAAAATCGTAGTTCGGGACCGCTCGACTTGCAGTCCCACGAATCGTTCGCGATTGAGAGCTGGTTTCAGTGAGTGGAACAAGCTCTTCGAGAAGGATGAAGCAACGTTCACAACCATTTATCTCAAGACAAACGAAGAAAGCACTGCCACAACAATTCCGATGACTACGGTGGATATTAGAATCCACAATGCACTGTTCCCGGGTTCTTTGTCCATGTAGAGCAATGAGTGTCGGAACGAGAGCGATGGATTATTTCTGGTGTAGTATGACCAGACGATATATGCCAGCGACGCGACTCCGCACAGACCGATCAAGAACTCGAAAACGCGTCCCTCAGGTCTCATTACGAACCCTAGGGTAAAATCAAAGTATATCACAACAAAACCGACCATTCCAAGAAGAAAACCCCATCCAGCACTCATCAAGCGAGATACTCCGTGTCTATTTCTGAATTGAACTAGTACATCCTCAATCGACCGAGCTTCTGCGGCATCTTTCGCGCCTCTTATCGAGTAATCTGCCCATGCATGGCAACAGGTGAGATGCAATTGATAGTTGCTCACCCACATGGTGAGAGAAAACCCACGGACGACTTTTGGCAGGCGGATGTCTCTCAGAAACACATTCAGTTGTTCGACAGTTTGACAATCTTCAGAGAACTGGTCGACTTGGACATAGATATCCTTCTCAGCATCCGCGTGCGAAGGGTCACTCAGTCTTTCATCCAATTGACCAACTAACTCGATGAACTCTTCCTTGGTAATTCTAAACGGGCCCAATTTGCCTTCTAAGTTGACCATCGAGACATCACAGATTCTCAATCCGCAGGAACAAAGATTGTAGAAGGAATTGAGGGCAAGTTAGCATATAACACAACCGTTCGATACACTGCTTGGTACGATAACGGCGAATGAT
>JBAVCK010000185.1:0-9545 GCA_049586635.1 Bathyarchaeia archaeon | reverse complement strand
GTTTGCGGACCTGAACGGAATGACGAACTTCAGGAGCGAAGAAACCCGTAGACATGACGGCATGGCGGAAGTCGAGGGTTCAAAATGGTTCACCCCAGAACCATGAGAATCCCTTCGGCCCCACCACGACTACGCAGTGTGTCTTAGCAAAATTAGCATCTAAAACCCGTAGAACAAGTCTTCTAGGCGGTGGGGAGGGCGCTTAATGGCTCCGGAACAGGCGAAAGGCAGCCGGAAGTCATTTAGGAATAGATTGTTTAGAACAACTCGTTAAGAATTAATGCGATTCTGGGAGAAGCCTTGAGCGATGAATTGAAAGAATGGATCGAAAAGGAGCTGACCTTGGAAGATACATCGCAAATCCTCGATGAAGTGAAGGACAAAGTAAAGCAATTGATTCGAATCACGAAGGATGGCAATTTCAAGACGATACCAAGCGGCTTGACAGACAAAGATGTCTGTTACTTGTATTTCGTGGCAAGAGCGTATTCTTTCAAGGCCGGATATGTTGAATCAGATGAAGTCAAGAATGAGGATTTGAAGGCGGGTTTGAAGAAGATTAACCCACCGAGCATCGACACGTACATTGCTGAGATGAGAAAAGATGGACTCATAGAACAAGTCCGAACCGGGGTTCACACAATCAATTATCTGAGAATGTCCTCGGGTTTGGAAGAAATTTCCTCGAAGCTCGGCGGGAACAATGTCTCCTGAGAAAGAGTTCGCCAAGTATTTCCAAAATACAGATGAAGCGAAACGAGCTAGGCGATTCTTTCAGCTATTTCATGACAAAACATACTTGGACGACATCATTTCCCACGACAATGCTCTTCTACTCTCGGTTTACATGGCGTGCAACGCCGAGCAGACAACGGAAGTTACCTCAGGCAGGTCTCTCTCAATTTTCCAAATGATTGGGAGACCTGAGAATCAATTTTACGTTTATGTCAGGAGATTGTTAAAGCAGGGCAGGCTGGAGAAGAGCAAATCAGGAGGAAACCTCACCCTCAGTGTTAAAGGCTTGAAAACCGTCAAGATGCTCCTGGCCGGAGAATTCGGAACAAAAACATTTCTGTTAAAGTCTGGGGAGACGTTTAGTGGACGTCGGTTGCTTGAAGAGATGATATTCAGTAGACTAAAGGACAATGTGAAGATCTGCGATCCTTATGTTGACGTCAATACAATTGACCTGTTTAGAGTGGTCACCAACAAGACGAAAATAAGACTGCTTACGAGCAATATTTCTTCGGAACGACAGGTGGTAACAGAAACAAGGAATTTCATGACTCAATATCCTAGCATAACGATCGATATTGGCATCGACAAGAAAAAGACTTTGCACGATAGATACCTGATCTTTCATGAAGGAGCGGTCTCATTTGGCACGAGCCTGAACCATCTAGGGCGTCGCGATACAATTGTTTCTTGGCTTCCGGACGATGACAAGGAAGCCTTGTCCGAAGTATTTGAAGCGCGTTGGAATGAATCTCAGTTATTGACGATTTAGATAATGCCGAGATTTGAGGACCATTCGAGGTGACATATCGAGAAAGTACCTCTTTACAAAATCGTTAGAGTTTGGTGCTTCGTCCATCATGGTAAGCCTCTTGTATGTACCCACCCGAGATCAGTGTGGGTCAACATTGAGACTTCGAATAGCGACCTTTTCCATATTCTTCGTTATCATTGCGGGAATGCCGATTGTGAAGGCCCGGGAGACGCCTAATGCACCGAAATTCATTGGTTACGCCCAAAATGAAATTATCAATTTTGCTTTTGCTTTTCTAATCAAGCCACAGATCAACTCGCATACTAGTCTATGAAGACATCGAGTAAGTTAAGGTTCTTCAATTTCACAAGATTCAGAAGCCTCAGCAAGAAATTCATATCATCAGGTAAGTTTCGAACGTAATCCTAGAGACTGAGTTAGATGCGAGGAAACGAGGAATCATGCAAGCTTTGGAAGGACTCCTCTCTTAACCCACTCCACTCCTTGGGCGGAGAGCTTCCAGCGATTATCAGGTAGCTTTACTACCCGCCCTTTCATCTCTGACAGTCGACCCGTCACCCTGATGTTCAAACCGCTATCTCTGGCTAACATGGTAAGAGTCTTCGACAGATTCGCTTGTTCCGGTGAAGCCAGCAGAAGCACACCCAATGCTTCGGCATGACTCAATGCCGTCTTTCTTGGAGAAGTTATCACCGGTCCATTCGCACTTTGTTCGACTCCTGGCACGACATCACTTATGGTATCTGGTTTCAGTGCGGCTGCTTTTGCCTCAAGAAATGCTGGGAGCAACTTGTCAAGCAGTTCCTTCACGTAGGTTGAGTCGCCATTAACCTCAATCTCCTTTTCTCCAATTTTGACCCGGAAACTCAATTTGCCATCGCTCAAGGACACTGTCACCACTGGAAAACTACTCTTACTGCCCCAGTCTGAGGCGTTTTCTCAGCATAAAGATATCCATCCACACAAGCGTACAGAGATTACGCTGCCAGGAATAAGCCGAGGCTAATTTTGCCAGCAAACAGAGGCTTGAAGATGCAATCCTACGCCACGGGAGTCTAGACAGCTCTGTTTCGGCTATAGCGAAGTGCCCCACCGCCTGTGGAGACCAGCCGCCATAGAAGGGTTACAGTTCAGTTCGGAAGTACTCCGACGGAGGAACACGTTCATAGTAAAAATAACTCCTTTGATGCTTCTTTCGCGTCAAGATTGCATCTTTGCCTACCGAGAGGCGTTTTAGTGAATTGGCCACCACTGAATCAGCGTGCGTAAGATGACGACGCGTCATCTCTTCTACCACTTCATTCAGACTTCTGCGCTGGCCGAAGAAACCTTCTTTGTACAGGAAATTAACAATGCAATCGCTTGCCGAAAGTCTCATCTTGTCTTCCTCACCGAAGATTATGGCGAGCTTTGTTCTGGTCAGGCTGTCGAAAATCCGAACCATTTCATCTCGCACGTTGCCTAACTTAATATCGAGAAAATCAAGTGCCGTAAGATAGTCTATATACGCTGGCAGACAATCATTGATGCACATCTTAGCTTGAATGGGTTCCGGTGGAGGAACGTCGTGTGGCCCTCTCTTGTCCCTCATGCGATAGATCTTTTTCATTGTCATGAAAAGATCGTCTGCGAGTTCAAAACCATTTTTTTCTAGCTCACCTTTCACGCGTCCATTCTTGTTCTCGAATTTTGCGGCGTCAAGTTCTAGTGAGAATGAAGTGCCGTATGCTTCATCAATGCGCCAGAGAAGATTCTTGGCAATTCTTTCGCAGAATCTAGCGCAAGCAGTCACCGCGTTCCGATAAGCGCCCCTTGAGATTTCATGCAACGCGTGCATGAACAAGAACATGGGGCTCAATAGGAGGTAAATCATCAACGCTCCATCTCTATCTCCACTAGCAAGGGCCTTCAGGTATGGTCGCGCTACTTCAGGCAATGAGCTACTTCCACCCAGCATTGCGTTCCAGTCATCGGTCATCGCAGCGGCTCTTGATGACAGTTCGACGGATTTTCCGCGACCTTCTTGCACGAAGACCAGCATGTCATCCAGAATATTGTAATGCTCCTTTTCTTTACCGACGATGCGTAGTTCTGCTAAATCGTTCAAGTTAAGCTCATCCAAAGATAACGCAAACTCACTTTCACCACTATGCACTTCGGTTCTGACTAACTAACGGGATTTCAAGTTAGAAAGCAGTTCCTCAAACTTCGCCCGCACGTAGTCGAAGTCCCCTTCGAGTTCTATTTCATATGTTCCGCGCTGAATCCTGAATCTTAAGTTCTTCACTGAGCAGCTACCTCCTGTACATGTCTACATGTCTACTTTGAGACAATACCGTTGCAAGTTCCGGAGTTTGGAAGAGGCGTTTGTGATCACTCCAATCATTGATTAACATAATTCCAAGCGCCCTGTTCCTTCAGACGCCGCAAAATGCGGGAACGAGTAAGGCGTACGAGAATGGGCGACAGACTTGTGGTGGCATAAATGTGGCCTTTCGCCTCTAATGCCTTCTGAATATCACCAAGGCTCCGCTTCTGCTTGAAGAATCCCTCATCCACTAGTTCACGAATATGCCCTGTCGGCCCACTCGCATCGTATTGCGACTTCCTCAGAGTTTTCTGGGGCTTTCTGCCGCCTTCAGTCCCATTTTCATCTCCCGTAATTCGCTTAACAATCCGCGCAATTTCATTTTCAGCGCCACGAATATGGACATTGGTACCATCAGGTAGAGTTAGACTCGCCTCTGGCATCTGCGCCATCTCGCCAATCTACCGATCCAGAATTAGCTTAAATGATTACCTCACTAAAGACGATTTTGGCAGACCAACTTAGCTCAGATTTCGAAGTCCAAGAAGAATGGGGTTACCTTGACCAAGATTCAGGCGAGAACAGAACGATAGACGTGCTGGCCGTAAAGTGGATTGGCCAGGAGACACTTACTCCCAGACGTTCGGTATTAATCCTCAAGGTTCGACTGTCCCATTCCAACAGAGCTCCGAATCTCGCATCGTAGAACAGAAATGAAACTGTTTTTCGCCCAACTGCTCTTTCAGAAACAGTAGGGCCGAAACGGTCTGTCCTAACACTTGGTTTGCGAGAAATTCTCGGTTAGCCTTTTGTCACGATAACTGAACCCTTGTCAGCGTCCACTTTCACGAAGTCCCCGGAGCTAATGGCCTCGAATGGGTTCTTTTCCAGTTTGTCAACGAGCGGGATCTTAGTCAGAACCGCGCTTCCCAAGAGAACTGGCTCCACATCCGTTACAATCATGGCCCGAGGTGCGTTCTTATTGATTAACAACTTGACGAGCCCGTCCATTTGGACTGCAGAACTCGCCTTTCCCGTCGGAAACACTAGCACTTTCCCCGCGATCGACTTGCCCTCGAGTTGATGCCCCTTCTCTCTAACGATACCGGTCTTCGGCTCGACTAGGTAGAAGCAGATAGGATCCTTGGAGACCAAAGCTTCTCCTTCTCCAAATCCTTTCGCGAGCTTGTGACACTTAATGCTGACTTCTACGAACTCCGGCACCCCCCTATTCCATGCCCGCGGCAACGCATTCTTCCATCGTGCCAACCTTGACTGGACCGAACCTTCGATAGTATGCGCATTTTGGTGAGTCGGTCATTCCGGTCTTGTCCCGAAGGTTGTTCCAGCAGAACATGTCTATGCAGGTGTCCACTACGAGGTGGACTCCTGATTCTTGTATGGTATTAGTGTGGCCAGCCCTGTCGGCCATGAGCTTAGTCGTTGCGGACGTATTAACCCAGAAAGTCATGCCTTCGCGAACCTTCTTTCCTCTCACGAGCCCGGCTAGCTCGGCCATTTGGTCCAGGTTGTAATGAGGGCACCCAAGGATAACGACACTTACTGGGCCAGTTGCCGTTTGAAGTTCGTCCTGAGTTTGGCGAAGTTCGCGGTTGGTGACCGTGATCCTCTCGATTGGTATGTCTCCCGCGAAAGCTTCTTCCTCAGTTCTCGCCTCAACCGTTACGCTGGGTATGTGGAACATTGGTATCGCACCTGTCACGTTCAACATGGCGCACAGGTTGATGTATTGATCAATCCTGGGCCGCTTTAGAATGCCCGTGAAGACGGGGATTCCGGAAGCAATTTTCTTTCCCACATATTGCCCCAGCAGTGAGTAGCTGTATCCATCATTTAGGTTGGCTTCAACTTTGACACGGACTGTGCCCCTTCGGTTTTCTTTCAGGTGCATTCCGTATTCAGGTGTCTCACCAAGCACACCCGCTGCAAGAGCTGTCTGAATGGACTCACGGTTCGTTAGTCCACCTATAACTGAATTCACGTACGGGGTTGCGCTGGATTCGGAGAAGGCTACGTGTTCTCCATATTCCGGAATGTTCTCAGCGAGGTATGGAATGCAAGACTGGCTCATGACTGCGCCAATTTGCTTGTAGTAGTTCTTCGTCTTCCAAGCCACCGAGGCTTCATCGTGTTCCTCGGCTATGTTCATGATTTGCTGAAAATAATCAAAGTCCACGATCGGGTTTGTTGTTGTAGTTACTTTGCATGAGGCGCCGCCTTTGGCTAGGATTTCAACAAAGTACAGGTCGCCTTCTTGGCCGCTGGAGGCTGCATGTGCACGGTTGATGGGAATCATTCTTGGAGCGTCAAAGGCTTCTCCTATGGCCACGAGCAGTTCCATCGCGGCCTGTCTGCCAGCTCCGAGTTCTCCTTTCAGGATCCGCTCGTCTTCACGAGTTAGATGCACGTGGCCTCACTCCTTAGCGTGCGGCTTCCAACCCGGGGATGCGAAGTCTCCTTTCAAGTAATCTGAAACCTACAAAACAGACGGTGGCAATAGCCGCGTAGACTAAGCCGGCCGTGAGAAAAATCTCTATCGGCCTGAAATTTAGAGAATTGAACGTCCTCGCTACGCCGAACATCTCTTGGACGCCTATGTAGGACGCTAACGAGGAGTAGAGAATCAGATAAATGATTTCGTTGGTAATGCCCGGGAGCGCTGCTCTCAGCGCTTGGGGTAGAATGATGTGGATCACTTCCTGTGGTTTACTCATCCCGAGCGCTTGAGCTGCAAGCGACTGCCCAGCCTGAACTGATTGTATGCTTCCCCTGACATATTCCGACTGGTACGCGCCAGTTACAAGCACGAATCCTAAAACGGCCGACCAGTAGGGTGAAAAATAAATTCTCACTTCAGGAAGAGCGAAGAAAATTATGAACAGGGTCACTATGGCTGGGAATCCCCTGAAAACTCCCACGATGCTTGTTGCGACTAGGGAAACAGCTTTGTTTCCATAGACACGAGCCACCCCTAGAACGATTGCTAGCGCTACGCCGATCGGGATGGATACGACGATCAATTCGACTGTTACTACAGCCCCAGCAAGCAGTTGCGGAATGTAGGTGTCCCAGAATGCTATTGCTGGTCCCTCCTGTAGAGTTCATTGATGCGTTTGAAGAATTGTCTAACAACCTCATGCTTGGGGTTCTCGATGATTTCACTGGGGGGCCCATGTTCGAGTATCCTCCCTTCCCCCATGAACATGATTTCATCGGCGACCGAACGAGCGAATCCTATCTCATGTGTCACGACGAGGCTGGTCAGTTTCTCCTGCGCCAGCTTCTTCATGACGTCGAGAACTTCGCCGATCAAGTGAGGATCGAGAGCTGATGTCGGTTCATCGTAGAACATTATTACCGGGTTCATTGCGAGAGCTCTGGCTATCGCAACCCGCTGCTTCTGTCCCCCCGAAAGTTCGGCTGGGTATTTGTGTGCGTCGTTCGCTAGGTTGACCCTTGCCAACTCCTTCATGGCGAGGTCGTTCGCCTCGTCCTTACTCATCTTCTTGACTTTCTCCAAGGCTATGCTGACGTTTTTCAGCGCTGTGAGATGGTTGAATAGGTTGAATTCCTGAAAGACAAAGCCAATTCTCTGCCTGACCCTGTTTACGTCGCTCTTCTCATTCGTTATTTCCCGGCCTTCGAGCCATACTCGCCCCTTATCGGGTTGGGTTATGAGATTCAAGCATCTGAGAAGCGTGCTTTTCCCAGAGCCGCTTGGGCCACATATTACCTTAATCTGCCCTCGGTCGATTTCGAAGGACACACCGTTGAGAATTCTGGTGCCTGCGAAGCTCTTTTCCAGGCCCTCAACCTTCAGCACCACATTTGTTTCAGCCATTTCACAGCCTCCCAACCAAGCCGGGTATCTTTGTTCGTTCGTAGACTATGTTGACGGCTTTGGTGCCGGCGTACGTAAGGACTAGAAAGAGTCCCCCGGCAAAGAAATACGGTATAAGCGCTTCATTTGTTGCACTAACGACGTACCTTGTCCTCGTTAATATTTCAAGGACACCTAAGGTAAAAGTAATTGCTGAGTCTTTGATCATGGTCGCATATTCGTTCGACCAGCCCGGCATTGAGATTCGAAGCGCTTGAGGTAAGACAATGTGAAATATGGCTCTCGGCTTGCTCATGCCCAAAGCTCGCGCAGCTAGCAGTTGAGTATCGCCAAGCGATAATATGCCCCCGCGGAAAATTTGAGATTGGTACGCCCCACTTCGCAGCCCAAGAACCACAATGCTACACGCCAAAGGATCGAGCTTGAAACCAGTTGCTGGAAATACACCCCAGTAGAATAGGAAGAGAAGCACTAGAAGCGGAATGCTTCTGAAAAACCAGACATATGCATGAATAATTGCTCTTACTTCGTCGCCGCCGTAAATTTGACCTATCGCCATCAAAAGGCCGATGACGAAACCGATCGACAGGCCTCCCGCAACTAGGCCAAGTGTCCAAACAACGCCGGAAAGAATGTACGGGAGAAATTCCGCAAAAGCAGCCATCCGTTCATCGCTTCTGGCATGTTTCGCGGGAGTTTCTCCCGTTTATGCGGGAGTGAGGAAACTCTTTTCGCTGTCGGATTAGACGCTCCACTTGTCTCTGAGATCCTGCCACGTCGTAGTCGCCATGATCGTTTCCAATGCGCTGTTGATAGCGTTTCGCAGTCCGTAGTCTCCGGGGCGTGTTGCGTATCCATATGTTGCGTCGCCGCCTATCGTTGATACTATTCTGAACTTGGCCGCAAAATCTGGTTGGCTCTTGAACAAGGGTCCAGTGAAGGCGCTGTCGCTGATAACTGCCACAGCCCTACCGTCCGTTACCGCGGTGAAGGCGAGCTGGTAGGAGTCAAGCCCAAGCTTCTGGAATTTGTTCCCAGCAGCGATGAGCTTAGTGGCCCATTCGTCCGATGTGGCACCGGTCTGGCACGCGATGAAGCCGCCTGAGTTCAGAATTTGGTCTTTCGTTCTAGTGTCGTTTGCTAGCGCGAGCAGCTGGTGAATGTAGCTGTAGTATGGGATACCGAACCAGACTATCTGGGACCTTGCAGCCGTTATCGTCATGCCGGAGGCAACGAAATCAAGATCCCCAGACTGCACCGCAGTGATGATTGCCGACCAGTCCCATGGTTTGTGTACGATATTCCAACCATACTGCTTCCCGATCGCGTTCACGACATCAACGTCGAACCCTACTGCGTTGCCAGAAGTGTCGATCTGTGTGAAAGGGGGATAGGCTGCGTCCATACCGTGAATTATCGTAGACCCCGAGGGGGGAAGGTCAGCCCATTTGGCTTTGGGTGGAGGGGGTGTCATCATAGGTGCGATGGCGGTACCTGCAAGTGCGCCGACAACTAGGCCGCCGACGCCAACGCCGACAGTTTTGACGAATCCTCTACGAGATTTTTTCTCAGACAATAGTCTTGCCTCGATGATTCATATCGGTTATGAACGTATTTATTCCTAATCTACTTATTTTCACGACTAGGAACCAATTTGCCTCGAATCGTAACCGGCTCAGACGAGTGTGAAGTGAAGGGCCTGCTAGGCTTTTGATGTATCAAGGTGACGCGCAGATGTTCTGCGGACGTCCCTCCAAGAATTTCGCGACGTTGTCAACACATATGTCACTACATCTCTCCACGGCTTCGCCTGTGTGGAACCCGACGTGAGGCGTGAGGACCACGTTGTCAAGTTTGAACAGCGG
>JBAVCK010000184.1:0-9990 GCA_049586635.1 Bathyarchaeia archaeon | reverse complement strand
GGTCTGGCGTGGCCATTTCATGTTCGGCTAGTTTTTCGCCGGTCGCTGGGTTGACTGTGGTAAATTTCATTTCAGAATCGACTCTAGAATCTCGGGACCTGGAGCCTAGCGATTTGTGTTGAGATTCGGTTGATATAATCCTTCATTCTTGCGAGCATGGTTCTCGGTTCGTTCCCGCTTGTCGGCTACTTCATGGCCCACTTTACCCAAAGGGCGGAGATTAGAGCGGTGGCTATCGCTCCTGACGCTAAGAATATGGCGACTTTCTGCCATAGGTTGAAGCCGTCAGCATAGAACGCCAAGTAAATCACAATAAATGCGAACCACAACGCGCTGACGAGAATCGTCCCTACAATTCTATTTCCCATCGAACTCATTGCCGCAGACCTCAACATTCTTTGAAGGCTAGTTTTGACACCGCACTATAGTATTGCTGGTGATTGCCAGAACTGAAACGGATGAACCGTTCCGATCATCGTGCTTTGACAAGGCTGGGTAAACGTACAGGCGGCAAAGTTTGCTCGATCTCTGGCCTATGGGGTTCAAGCCATGTTGGTAGGGTGAGGCGTGTTCCTAGTTGGTCGGCCGGTTCATCGACTGTGAAGCCAGGCGGGTCAGTGGCAATTTCGAATAGGATGCCCCCTGGCTCTCGGTAGTAGATTGAATGGAAGTATTTTCGATCAATCACGGGTGTCACATTCAGGCCGACTCCCAGTAGTTTTTCCCGCCAGGCTTTTTGTTGCCCGTCGTCTGGTGTGCGCCAGGCGACGTGGTGAACGCTTCCCACACTGACAATTCCTCGGGGGGCGTCGAGTTCAGTGAGGACGTCAACAATGGCTCCTGGTCCTCCTGGCCCAACTTCGTACCGAACTCGGTTCCCGTTCTGCGCTGTTCGGCGAAAGCCCATCGTTTCAGTTAGGAGTGATGACGTTCGTTCAGGGCTGGCCTCTGACAGTGCAACACCGTGAAACCCTCTCAGGCCATATTCAGGTGGGACAGGGCCCTCTTTCCACCCTCTGTCCTGGTGGGTGGTGTCAGTGGCCACAAGTCCCAGATGCAAGCCATCAGGGTCTGAAAATGATAATGCCTGCTCGTTGAAGCGTGCGGTGGGGCCTTGGAAGGGGACATTATGGCTGCTGAGCCGCTCCATCCAGAAGCTAATCGCCGTCTCCGGTATTGAGAAGGAGGTGGTCGTTAGCTGGCCAGTTCCTATACGGCCATTCGGGCCGCCTGGCCACGCAAAGAACGTGAGGATGGTGCCGGGGTGGCCTAGCTCGTCCCCATAGTAGAGGTGGTAGGTCGTAGGCTCATCAAAGTTCACTGTTAGCTTCACTAGTCGCAGTCCTAGGAGTCCAACGTAGAAGTCTATGTTCCTTTGCGGGTCGCTAGCTATGGCGGTAACATGGTGAACTCCAGGGATCTCTTTGTCCATATGCAACAGGTCTCTTGCAGTTGCTCCTTTGATGGGAGGGCAATTAAGCAATGCCCTTTCCAACCAGTGGAAATTGGTCTAGGAATCTTCCCGCTACCTTTTCTCCACGCAGAGTTAAGTAGCTGACAGTGGCAAAATTTCACTCTCAGACAGGAAGCGATTCAGTTGGCGAAAAAGCGCAAGGCAAAGCTACGAGCCAAAGAAAGTACTCCCCCAGTCGTGCCGATGACAGAACAGGTAGCGTAAGCGCAAATCTTCACCGTACCGGTACAGCTGTGCACTAACCAGCATACGTCATAAAATCACGGAGCAAGTTTGTCGAACCGGTGCTATTCAGGTGGAATCCTTGAGAAGATTACTGAGTAGTCGACTATTTTCCCCGTCGGGCCAAACCTATAGTACGCCTAAATCAACGCCCCGATTATACCTAGAACGGCTGCCCATTCCAGCGCGTACCAATTAGCATGCGTCGGCGAGAGTATGTTGTAGACATCTAGCGGAGAGGTCAGAACCGTCCAGGCAATGACCAAGTTGGCAATCAGGCCGGAGAGCCCAATGACCACGACTCCCAGCTTTCCTCCCGGTTTGAAAGGTGCCGACTCAAAAGTTTGTTTCAGCCGAAATGGGAACAGGACAACAGCCAGCGAGAAGAGACTGAAGAACGTTACATCCAAGAGGTCTATGTTGTAAATGGGTCCATTAGCAAAGAAGTTTGCGAGCACATCCCCGGCGACTCCGCCAGGACTCCAACTGCCGCCGGCGCAAAATACAAGTCTATTAACGTAAAACGCCCCGTCGTAACGAGGCTGGGGTGGGACATCTGTCGGAACAGACATTGATACTTGTCGATAACAATGACAAGATCCTAGGTTATGCGCCGAGAAGCGTATGCCACACTGGCATGGGAAAACGTCATAGGGCCTTCGTAATCGCACTCTACAACAGTAAGGGAGAGATTTTGCTCCAACGAAGGAAGC
Organism: Bathyarchaeia archaeon; assembly: GCA_049586635.1. Classification (GTDB taxonomy): domain Archaea; phylum Thermoproteota; class Bathyarchaeia; order 40CM-2-53-6; family 40CM-2-53-6; genus FEN-987. The sequence continues at coordinate 7,581 of JBAVCK010000184.1, read as the reverse complement.
ACGCGCTCTTCAGCAACCTGTGGGACCTTGCCGGAGCAAGCCACCCGCTCCGACTACGTGGCCGAAATGAGACATACGGGGAAGCCGCAGCCCGCTGCGTGAGGGACGAGTTCGGCGTCAAAGGGATCGCGTTTCGGAAGATAGGTGCCTTCAACTATTTCGCTCCACATGGGAAGAAGTGCGAGAATGAACACTGCGCCCTCATAGTCGGAAAATATGATGGAAAGGTGAAAGCTAACCCTAAGGCCGCCTACGGCTTCAGGTGGACTTCGCTTCAAGAGACGCTCGCGGAGATACGAAGACGGCCTGAATCGTTCGTGATTTGGGCGAGGCTGGGGGCAAAGCTGCTCCGAAAGCACTCACTTGGAAAAAGACTCTTGAAAACAAAACCTAAGCGGCAGAGAGCTTAGTCAGTTTAGGCACGCTTACGCTCAGCTGCTCCTTCAGAATGCGCTTTGCTGCAGTTCCCATAACTATTCAGCGAAGACTCTTCGGGCCCTCGACCCTGTAGCGCTTATGGCCTCCCGGGTGGTGTCCACCCAATCATTGAATGTGTACGCTGGCCAATACATTCGGTGACGACTAGCTGTTATGTTTCCGAGGAATGGTAAACTTGGCGTATGTTATAGTAACGATTAGGATTCCATTACAAGTGGCAAACCAGGCCAACGAGGCTGCTAAGATCTCAGGGTGGGAACTGGCCGACTACCTACGATCCCTGATATGCGTAGGGGCAGCCTTCTTCTTTCTGGCATTCGGCAGCCAGGCCAACCAAGAAGCGGCTACCACCCTGATGGGCGGCATGGAGCTTCTGAAGCTTTCAAGAACCTTCAGCTTGCACTTCCACGAACGGCCCTACGCGTTCAGGATCCACGGTCGCAAGTCCACATTGGCGACTCTCAGCCTGCCCCCGGCTGTCTGCAATTTGGTCGCTACCTATGCCAGCTTGATGAAAGCTTCACGAAACCAAGCTTACCCCAAATGCTTGCAACAAGGACTATTGATCTACCTGAAAGCGCAGGCGACAAGCCTGCAAGCCTCGCGAAAGTAGGGTTGGTGCTCCGGGCGGGATTCGAACACGCGATCCGGCGCTGCAAGCAAATAGCCGGCTAGTGATGGGGCAGTTCGTGCGGCCACGCTTTGGATTTGACGTATTGCCTCAAGGCGTTGGTGAGCTGCCTGACATCGTTCTCTGTGTGCGCGTAGCAGACTCCACCGTGCATAATTTCCGGTAACAGGATCACTATGCCGTTTTCAAGTAGGAAGTTGAACAGCCTCTTGTATTCGGCGTGGTCGTAGTTTGCGTAGCCGCTGATGTCTTTCAGCGGTTTCCTGTTGGTCATGTGGATGCAAAACATTGACCCAATGCCGACTGCCTGGGCTGGATAATTCGCGGCTTCGAAGATTCGGTTCATTTCTGCCCGTGCCATATTGCCTAGCTTGTCGATGTGTTCGTAGACCGGGGAATGTTCGAGTTCTTCGATTGCTGCTAGGCCTGCTGCGAGCGTGATTGCATTGGCTGAGAAGGTGTTTCCGTGGTAGGCGAAGTCTGAGCCTGTGTATTTCGTGTGGTCCATGCGTTCCATAACGTCCCGTCTGCCACATATTGCACCTATCGGTAGCCCTCCTCCGATTATCTTGCCGAGAACAGTGATGTCGGGTTTGATGTTGTAGTATCCTTGTGCTCCCCTCAGGCCTAGCCTGAAGCCTGTGATGATTTCATCAAACACGAGAAGTGCCCCCGTGCTATCGCAGTATTCTCTTACGGCCTTGAGGAATTCTCTATCAGCCGCGATGCAGCCTCCTGCGAACAGGACTGGCTCCAGGAAAACTGCCGCTAATCGTTCATGTTTGACGCGGTCTCTGAAACCTTCAAAGTCGTTGAACGGAACCACAATCGTGTCTTCTTGCGAGCCTTTGGTAATCCCCCCGGACGGGAGAATATCGAATGGAGGTTTCATGGCGATGTGGAACGGGTCGTAGGCGCCATGCCATGCCCCTTCGAATTTGGCGAGTTTGGTACGTTTGGTGAAGGTTCGAACTAGTCGAGCCGCGAAGAAGCCAGCTTCGCTTCCAGAACTTGCATGGCGAACAAGTTCTGCGCTTGGAATATTCCTCGCGATTGCCTCTGAATGAGTCACTTCGAGCTCATGGACGAAGCCATGATGCCAACCATTTTCCACCTGACGCTTGATTGCTTCCATTACGGCTGGGTGCGCGTGGCCTAAGATCATAGCCATGTGCGTACACCAGTAATCAGTGTACGCGTTGCCGTCCAAGTCGAACACTTGCGCTCCTTTGGACCTCTTTACAAAAAACGGGTAAGGTTCGAAGCAACGGTTCTTGTAAGAAACCCCGGCAGGCTCAACTCTCTTGGCACGCTCGAACATAGCCTTCGACCTAGTAGTTCGATCCGTGTATGCAGACGTGGGCAAACTAGCTCAACTCCCGAATTCACGGCGCGACAGACAGGATTTCTTAGGGCATTCTTGCCTGACACCAACGTCGAAAACTAGAGGGCACACATTTACCGCTAAACCAAGAAAGCGGTATGCCTTTGCTGCTCCGGGCGGGATTTTCCTGGCATCTTTTCGACCCCATTTCGAACCCGCCCCGAAACATCGAAGCTGCATGCCTCGACGGAAATCTAAGGTGAGAGTGGTGCTCCGGGCGGGATTTTCTTGGCGCTTTTGAGGCGCCATTTCGAACCCGCGATCAGCGACTATCCTCGGCTCGCGCCGCGAAAGGCCGCTATGCTCTCGGTCTTGCTAATAGCTAGCTAACCGGGCTACATTCGGCAGAGGTTGACTTCCACCGGAGCTCTGAGCACTCGGAGCGTATTCCCGTTGGGAGTGGTGTCAATTAACGCTTTGCTGGTGGAACGCGGCCGGACAATAATACGGGTTATCGGGGACGGTGACGGCGTACTTGGATTTTAGCTCCTCCCAAGCGCTATACAGAATTCGAAGCCGCTCGCGACCACGTTCAGTTATCTCAACTACCTCACCTTCGCTAGTTTGACGCTGGTGCAACTCATGTGAAGTTACCAGCTTCGATAGAACGGCCTTGGTAAGCTTGGCTCGCACCTTCATTTTCTCAACAAGCAATCTGAGCAACTGAGGCCGATAGGCAATTCTCAAAATCATCACTTCATGCGCATACCGATACCTAGGAATGGCGACGACATCGCCCAAACGCCTATCGTAGAAGGACTCGGGATCAATCTCGCCAGCGATCATCGCCAGTCTTTCGTCAAGGCTGGTGTGCGGAGGGCAGAAACCATACTTCTTCGCCATCAGCAACTTCGAAAGGTGTTTGGCGTTGGCAAGACCGAATCTCTCAAGCCACACATTGATGCCATTCCATCCCGACATATAGAAGGACGCTTTTCTCCTGCGAGTAACTTCCCTTGGTCGTTCTCTAACTCGAAAAGCCACAGGCATCCCCATCTCCGACAGCATGGTGTGAATAGTCTTGATGAAAGGCGAATCGCCCATTTCGCATTCCAAAACTGGATAGTAGTGACGATCTCGAAATTGCTTCCTCAATCTAAGTGAACCCTCAATATCAACGAGACCGCGAAAGAATGGAGCAATGACTTCCTCACTTTTGGATGCTTGAACGAACTTAGGCAAGTGGAGGTGCGTCTTTCTTCCGGGGTGAATGCCTACATTCTGCTTGACACTCAGCGCGTTCTTAGAAAGTGTTCTAAGGATAAGCGTCGCGCTTCTGGGATGAACGTATGATCTTGGCTTAATACCGTATGCGGCTTCAATTAACTTCGACACATGGAATTCGAGATACGGCTGGTCGTCATACAGATCACCATAAATATCGAATCCAGCTTTGGCCCATCGTCGATCGTTAAATAACGAACCATTTCCATAATGAACGCCAAGCTCCTCCACGAAGGACGCTCTCGGATCTGCTGTCAGGAGCAAAATCGGCTGTGTCATTTGTCAGTTTGCCAATACTACATCTAGCCGGGATTCGTCATAATAATACAAGAGGCGAGTCAAAGTAACGGCCGGAGCTCCGCTTCAAACGAAGCGCACGAGTCTTTAAGTTCTTTCGCGTTAGTAGGTTACTCGGAAGTCTCGGAACTCTCCTCTCCACTCTTCCCAGTTTACATCGAAGTCTTGGACGTGGGCACCAGGCGGTCCGCGTTGGCAAAAGGCTACGGCCTCCTCGACCTTTTCTTTTTCTCCTTCAAAGAGTGCTTCGACGCGCCCATCTGGAAGGTTGCGCACCCATCCCGTAAGGCCGAGCCGGTGAGCCAGATTAGCGGTCTCGGCCCGAAAGAACACACCTTGAACCCTCCCGCCCGCATTGACATGTGCCCTCGCCTTCACCGTCCCACCCACCCATGCATGTCTAAATAATCGCAGAATGAAAGTATCTCGTAGAAGAAAAGTTTGCGAGCAGTAATCGTTGAGCTGAAACTCCCAGCCCTTCCGCCGTTGGCTGATGAGACGAAGACTATGGCCGAGAACATTGGTTACGAGGTCGGTGGGACACTGATTCAGAGAAGGAAGAGTGTACACCACTCGTACACCATCGGGCCGGGAAGATTGAAAGACCTGAAGCTGCTAGTTGAGGAGACTGACGCGGACACGGTTATCTTCGCCAACGCTCTCACGAGCAGCCACGTCTTCAAGCTAACCCAGTACCTTGGCGGAGAGGTGCGTTTGATAGATCGCAACTTGCTGATACTCGAGGTATTCGATAATCGAGCGTTCACGAACGAGGCGAAGCTCCAGATTCGCCTCGCCAAGCTCAAGTACACTCTATCGTGGGGTAGGGAGTTCATCAAGCTCCGCGGCATAATGGGTGAACAGCTTGGTTGGATGGGCCCAGGTGATTACCCATACCAAGAATACTACCGCGCGGCCAGGAACCGAATCAGCAGAATTGAAGATGAGCTTGACGACATCTACAAGAAGAAGATGCTCAAGCGGGACCGAAGGCGGGAACTTGGGTTTCCAATTGTTGCGCTCGCCGGTTACACTCAAGCCGGCAAGACAAGTTACTTCAACTTGGTAACTCATGAAGAAAAAGCCGTGGGCCTGGGACCGTTCACAACCCTCGGCACGTTCGCGCGCAGAGCCAATACGAGTTCTAACCCTGACCATAACTCTCCGGAGTTCATTCTTATCGATTCAATTGGTTTCATAGAAGATATGCATCCCATAATCTTGAAGGCGTTTCATGCGACACTGGGGGAACTGGCGACCGCCGACCTGATTCTGTTGTTCGTTGATGCGAGCGACCGGGAATTCCCTTTGGAAAGAAAAGTTCGGTCTTGCAGCCAAATCCTTCGTGAGATCGATATTACGTCACCAACAGTGGTGTGTGCGAACAAGATAGACTTGATTTCGTTCGAGCAACTTGGGGAATCTATTTCCACGATTAGGAAGTATTTTGTGAACGAAGATATCGTCTCGGTTAGCGTCAAGACTGGGCAGAACCTGGACAAAGTTCTAGGCTTGGTTCGGTCGAAGCTGCAAGCACAGAAGCTCATAGTGAATCCAGGAACGCCTCGACCGCACCATTAAACAAGCGATGCTTCTCCAGCATGACGCTGTGTCCCGCACCCGGTATCACGACAAGCTTTGAGCCACTTATTTTCTGATGAAGGTACTGCGAATATTTTACGGGGGTCATGCGGTCATCCTCCCCTACGACGATTAAAGTCTTGCATGTTATTTTCTGCACGTCATTCATTCGGTCGAACTTATCGCATGCTATGAAATCGCCGTAGGTGACCTGGGAATTCATACGCAGCAACTCTTGAGCAATCCTTTCAGCTATTACAGGATCCGAGCTGGGAGATACGGACCAAGTGGCGATTAGTTTGCTGGCCTCCTCGTAGCTCTCGTTGACTTTGGATAGAAGGGCTGGGTGAACTCTAAGGCGCGCGCCAGTTCCAACTAGAACTAGCCCTGCTAGTTTGAAGTTGGCTAAGGCGAGTGTGATTGCGATTCCCCCACCCATCGAATGGCCTATAAGAACCGGTTCCTTAACGGCCTCTTTCCTGATATACTCCTCAACTGATGACGCATAATCCTCGATTGTGCTGTACCCCGAGCCGGTTGGATGGCCGGGCAGTTCCACAGCCAAGGACCCTTTGAAATGTAGGAGCTGAAGCCGCCAAACCATAGGGCTTGCTCCGGCGCCGTGAATGAATATGGGCGTCAAATCTACCCGCTCTTGTATGCACAGTTGAGGCTAGAAACAATATAGAATAAGCGCAGATAGTTCGAATACAAACCGGAGGCAATGGGCTTTGCGCACCCTATTTCTTTACTTGGCACTCATTGCGCTGGTGACCATTGCCATATCCTCTCCAGCCCCAGTTTCCGCTGCGAAAAAGATGCTCATGCAGGCAGCTTTGAACCCCACCGAAACCGACCAAGGCGTCACCGTGGCGATTACTGGGCGTGTTTTCGACCCGGCTAATACATCGATTCCAAACGCCGTCGTTTCGATTCAAGTCAATAACCCTCAAGGAACGAGCGTCCACCTCGCCGTCGCTTACACCGATCCCAACGGCTTCTTTCACGATACGTTCTTCATCACATCGAACTCTCCCGGAGGCAATTACACTGCCTTCCTTGTCGCCGACAAGCCCGGTTATGACACCGACCGCGTAACGCTACCCTTCACCTACGCTTCGCCGGACTTTTCGATCCAAACCTCCACATCAACACTATCACTACGCCAGGGAGAAACGAGTGCGGTTAGCGTGACCGTTCTCTCCCTTCGGGGCTTTCGCGCGTCAGTGAACTTGACGGCGCTAGAGCTTCCGGCCGGCGTCACTCTTCAATTCAACCCTGCCTCTGTCGTGCCGGGCGGGACGGCGACCGTGACCGTGGCAATATCCAGTTTCGCCGCGGTTGGTAACTATACGATAACACTCCTCGGAGTCTCAGGGTCGGTGACACACAAAGTTTCGCTACAAGTCGAGGTGGCGCCTGGCCCCGTCCAAGGGATTTACTTGCCCATCGCAGTCACAGCGATTATTCTCGCTGCTTTCTTCCTGTTGCTCAGGTACCGTGGCAGGCATAAGCGGAGGGAAGTTGCCGTGGAAGAATTGATCAAACAAGCATCGGCCGATAGGGGCTATGTGGCAACTGCACGCGCCATCGCCCGACTAGAAGAACTGAGGGCTATGAACACAGTGGACGAGGCAACATATCTACGCCTGAGGAAGGAATATGAAAAACGGCTGGAGAAATCGAAATGACTCACATTTTCTTGAGGGTCTCAGCAATCTCGCTTACGGACTTCGAGAAAGTGTGGTCGGGCTTCTCTATCGAGTAGATGATTTTTCCGCCGTACGCCATCAGTTCGCACATGCAAGGTATCATCCCGACTAGCGGCAGATCCATGTCTGATTCAATCTGTTTTTCGAACTTCTCCCGGCCACCCGCTGCAGCTATTTGTTCCACCGGGATCTTGTTCAGGATAATCCCCGATTTTCTACCAAGCGCCTGGTAGACACCTTTCGACAGTTCCTTCGTTCCTTCCAAGTCGAATTCGTCCGCCTTCATCACTAGGGAAACAAGGTCGGCTCCAGCC
>JBAVCK010000183.1:0-6930 GCA_049586635.1 Bathyarchaeia archaeon | reverse complement strand
GCACCAACGCGTTAACGACGAGCTGTAGATTTGCCTGAGCCGGTCGTCTGCGGAAAAAGGGGATTATTGCACCCTGACTGCGGGGTGCTGATACCAATAGCACTGCGCTGGAGGTAAGACTGAGTATGGCACCGGTGGCGGTTGGTACACGTAGTTTACTGGAGGCGGTTGGTACGCGTAGCCTTGTGGAGGAGGTTGATAGTAGACCTCCGGCGGCTGAGGAACAAGACACGGCGCGGGAACATAGCAAGTGGCAGCCAAAGGTGGTTTCGGAACGCAATAGTAAGACATGTCCAATCACCAACACCCGCTTGAATAACAACGAATAAGCCTTACCTCGCTGGTGCCCTTGGGATGTCGACATTCACAGCAAAACCCGAACGGCAGGTTGTTCAGTTTCGCAGAAGAATGTAAACATGAAAGTGTGGGATACTTTTCAAACAATCAGCGTCATTGATCTCCGACTACCAGGCTTGCAATAACAGGAAGACACTGCAAGAGATACGGCGCGCAGAATGCCACCTAGACCGAGAATAATCTAGACGTGAGTCGCATGCGTCCTCAGCTCCAGCAGCGAAGAACCCCGCTGTCTAACTGGACTCGAAGTGACCACGAACGCTATCGTGAGGTTCGGCGAAGTGATTTCTTCGAGAATGCGTTAGCGGTTCTCGCCGAGATGATGCCAATATCGCAACAACGAGGACAAGTGAAGCTTGTTTCTGTTGATAAGTCGCTAGACGCGCTCCAAGGCCGCGATTTAAGGTCGTAATCTGCTTTCCTGCGGCGTAACAGTGCAAAATGACCCTAGTAAGAAACGTTACCGCAGATAGGAAGCGGTTTTGTCAAATGCAAAGGAAAAACTAAGTTCTTCATATGCGAAAGTTAAATATCTTCAGTGCGCACATCACTGTTCCGCCTACAAAGGCGGGATCGATTGGAGGTGAATTGTTGGGCCACGATACTGGCGGCCGCGCCGGTGGATAAATAGTTTCGTTCGTGTCGAAATCGAACATATTTCGTAAATTTCGCTCGGTCGGCATAGACACGATTATGCTAAAGCTCGCCTAGCGATAGCTTTGGTTTTTACCTAATTTACCCACGCATTTGGTAGAGGTTTTTATTCTAGAGAACGACGACGGTTCTTTCAGCGAGATGACCATAGTGTGTGAACACTGCCATGCAATGGAAAACGTACTGACGGACCTACTCGGTTCGAAAGTTTCACGAGTCATCATGGGCAGAGTAACAAATGAGCTACACGGTGAACGCGGACCATCAACGGCCACAGCTTTGTCGCCAGAACATGTTGAAGTCGTGGCCATCTCTCGAGCGCCTAAGCGATACCTAGTCCAAGCCTAGTTGAATCACGTTGCTGAGAACCGAGTGGGTCAGTCTCCTCGACCACTGCAAGAAGATGCAATACAAGGAAATCACTAGACAGCTGAATCGACCGAACATACAGATTTTCTCAGCCATGTGGAAGTATGGTCCAAGAAATCTACTCGAAGTAGCCCGCAGAACAGGGATTCCGTTTACTTCGGTCTACCATAGAATGGCGAAGATAGAAGCCAAATCGCAGGAAGTCGCTTTCCTTGTCACCCCGGTCTCAAAGCTAGGCATGGTTAGAATTGTCATCCTAGCATTAGCTACACCGGGACGTGAAGACGAGGTCACTGCCGCACTCAAGGCCCCTAACCTTTGGCGTTCGGTCGGTTTCTGCGAAGGAAACTTCACCCATATCTCGGTTCAACTCGTTCCTGTGAAGTACCTTAGAGAGTTCAGATCTTACGTCCAACAACTTGTCGATAGCGGCCTAATCAGGAACTTCAGCATGATCTACACAGGGGATTTTGTTCCCAACTTCCCTGATTTCGACTACTACAACCCAACCGAAAGCCGATGGAGATTTGATTGGGAAGATTGGCTGGCTTCACTCGATGAAGAACATGACGACGTGACGTTTGATGACCCGCAGAGCTACCGGATGCTAGTCGATAAGAAAGATCTAGTGATAATATGGCAACTGGAAACGGATGCGCGTAGGAGCTTCGCCGACATCGCTAAAGCTGCGGGAATGACACCGCAAGGTGTGAAATATCATTACCAGAAGCTGGTTGCTCTGGGGGTGACCAACGCCATCCAGTTCAGAGTTCTCCCATTTCCCGTGGAGGTTTCAGCGTATCATGAGGTTATGCTCGAATTCAACAGCAAGGAGGATTTGGACAGGTTCTACTCAATCGTTCCTAAGTTGTTTTTCGTATTAGGCGTAGCCAAGCTTCTACGCCGGAACGCGGTCATGGTTCAAACCTGGATGTTGGAATCGCAATTACCGAAGATGTTCTCCTTCTTCTCGCAGATGGCTAGAGCCGGCATCCTAGATTCATACTCGGCAGTTAGAATCGACTTCGTAAGCAAGCAGGGTCAGACGATTTCAGAGGAACTCTTTGACGACGAGAAAGGATGGATCGTTGATTTCGAGAAATGTTCTTCTGAGTTGCAGAAAATCGAGAAGGCAGGAATAAGCACTTAGGACACGCATTGGATGTTATGTGTCTAGTGCGAACTTGCTGAGTTTCACGGATCGGTACTACTCAAATCTAAGTCGGCTGCCGTGTTCGTCACGGCACTAGAGTGACCGACCTGGGGGAAGGAGGAAGATGCTAGTTTGAAGTTTGCTTTGTCAGGGCGGCTGTGGCACCATACGGATTTCATGCGCTTATGGGTTGGCGAAACTGTCGAGTGGTTTGGAGGTCAAATAACCTACTTGGCGTTGCCAACGATCGCGATTTTCGCTCTAAAGGCTGGAGCTTTCGATATTGGGGTTCTTAACGGCTTGGGCTACCTTGCCTTTCCGATACTAGGGGTCTTCGTGGGTGTGATGGGTGACAGGTGGCCGCGGAGACCGATGATGGTTCTGGCGAATATTGTGCAAGTCATCGCCCTTGGAACAATTCCAATCGCGTTCCTTCTACAGAAACTCAGCCTCTACCATTTGTTCGCGGTTGCCGCGGTTATGGGAGTATCCACTGTGTTTTTCGAGGTCGCATACCAGTCCTATCTACCAACGCTGGTTGATAGGGAGAATTTGGTGGAAGGAAACTCTAAGCTCACAACCAGCGAATCAGCCTCACAAATCGCTGGCCCTGCGCTGGCCGGTTTCCTCATACAACTCACTGGAGCTGCCATAGCTATCGCAGCCGACGCACTCACTACGTTGTTCGCCGCCCTAGCCATCTTCTCAATCAAGAAGACTGAACACACATACGGCTCAAAAGTAGACCGCAACTTCGCTAGGGAGGTCAGGGAAGGCGCTGAAGTAATCTTTCACAATCCATTGCTCCGAAGCCTCGCAGCGACGACCACAACTTTGAATCTCGGAAGCAGCATCTTCTCAGCTGTGTTCTTTCTCTTCATGTACAACGAGTTGAGACTGTCCCCTGGATTGGCGGGCGTCGTACTCGGAATCGGAAGCGTGGGTTCTTTGATTGGCGCAGTTAACGCGCCTAAAATCGGGCGGAAACTCGGCCTTGGTCCTACCCTTGCCATTGCCTTATCTCTTGTCGGCTTAGGACTCCTTGCGATCCCCCTTGCTATGTACGGTCCCTCAGTACCAGTGTTAGCGGCGCTCTGGATGGTCTCTGGGGCTGGAATAACGATCTACAATATCACCCAGATCAGCCTTCGTCAGGCGATTGTGCCCGACAGGCTGCAGGGCCGGATGAACGCCACCATGCGTGCAATAGTGTGGGGAGCGCTGCCAGTTGGGGCTTTCATTGGAGGAATCTTGGGTACAGAGTTTGGAATTATGCAGACCATCATCATCGGCGGATTGATCTCGCTGCTCCCTGTGCTCTTGATCATGCTAAGCCCCATCGGCTCAGTGCACGAAATCCCCCAAGCAAGCTAGAAACAATGAAGGTCACCAATCAAAACACAGCACCAACACCTGTCAGACAACCACAAGCAAACCTAAAAGACCGCGACCCGAGTTTGGTTTCCTGCTAGCGGGGTGGGGTAGCCAGGTTTAACCCGCAGAACCTTCCCGTGCGGAGGGCTCATATCCTGGCGAGAAACCCTGAGATTGAGTCGAAAAACTCCTCAACCGGTGGTTCGAAAGGCGGACAAGCCCGAATATCCACCCCCCGCTACCAATCTGAATTGCTACCGCTCGCAACATTCAAGTATGCTATGGCTAGGCTGGGAATGCATTTCCGGAGGTTTCTTAATACTCCTCGGCTCAAATGAGATAGGCGGATGAGTCCTTTGTACGCGGCCAACATGACCCGGCCTGGACGGCCGGCTGGAGTAACGGTTCTCACGATACTGCAGATCATCAGCGGCCTCGGAGACATTGCTATCGGGCTGGTGCTGTTTATCTTAGCAGTGCTCGCTGGCGTCCTAATCGGAGGGCCTCTCGTAACCCTGCTGTTCATGTTGGATTTTGTTATAATCGGGCTGGGAATATTCTCTTTCGCTTTAGCCTATGGCCTCTGGAAAGGCAAGCGATGGGCTTGGACCCTCAGCGTAATCGGGTCAATCATTGGGATTATCTTGGGAGTGTCGACCCTCGTTGTTAGTTTCGTAGGAGGAAGCGGGCTTGCCGAGAGCCTTGCGAACATCGTTCCAATCGCCTTGTATGTCATTATACTCGCCTACTTGAATTCGGGAAATGTTCGGGCATTCTTCGGGCGAACGGGCGGATATGCTGTGATGCGCCCGCCGGTCCCGGCGCCGGTAGGCCAGCCGTACGTGCCTCCAACTCAATCACCCTATCCCCAACCCAGCGTCCAGCAGCCCTACTACCCACAAGCCTCCCCACAACCAACGCCTTTGGGACCGATTGCCTGCGCTAACTGCGGCGCTCCCAACCAGCCTGGCGCAAACTTCTGCGACCGGTGCGGAACACGCCTTCATTAGGCTAAAGGAATCGTCCAATCATCGGGTCACACCAAAGCCTTGACAACGCGAAGGGCAGAACATGTGGGTCAGTTGACCCTCTCTAGGACAACATAGTTTCGTTTGTATTTGTTCCTCGGCAAAACGAAATTGCTAATGACCCTGAACCCAGATCTGCGTGCGAAGTCTCTGATCTCTGACATCGAGAAGAAACGCACACATGAACTATCGATATACACCTGAACACGGCTGGTTCGTTTATCGGCTTGGTACCTTGACCTTTCGCCCGGTACGATCAGTTTGTGAAGCCTTGGGTAGATAATGTAAACGTCCCTTGAATACAACACGTTTGAGGCTACCTGCCCAAGGGAGACTCTTACAATAAGCTGGTTCTTCTGCTCCCATGACTGCACTATTGCCTTTCCGACATCAGGCCATACAATCTGCGATACTCTTTCATAATCAAAAATCAACAACCCCCCAGGTCGAAGCAAGGCGTACGTGTTATCAAGAAAGCGTTTCACCTCGTCATTTCTGACCGGGATAGACCAGTTTAGGCATAGAGCGGCGTCAAACCTCGCATGGTGGCGATATCTGTAGTAGCTACCGACGACAAAGCGCGGGTGTATTTTCTCCTCCGCGGCCTTTCTTCTGGCGAATCGAATATTCTCTTTCGAGATGTCAATTCCTGTCGCCTCGAAGCCCAGTTTCGTCAGCGCTCTCATGTGGTATCCAGTTCCACATCCTAAATCGACTAAGGATTCGGAACCGTGATCTCGCAGAATTGAAGTGATGAGCCCGACCTCGCTCTTCCAGTCCCGACCCTCGATGAGCTCATAGTAAGAGACAAGTTGACGGTAGAGCGGTCGGTGCATTAGTTCGAATGCGCTACGGAGGTCTATTATACATTATTCTTGAGCTAGCTCATGACGCATATGTCGAACGGCCGCAAAGTGTGCTTTCCGAAGTCTGAATACATCGTGTACGAACCATATCCCGGATTACATCTGGCATACCATGCCAAGAAATTCTGGTTTTCGGGACGATCGAAATATCAACAAATCGACATAATCGACAACGATGCCTATGGTAGAATGTTGTTTCTTGACGGTAATGTTCAGCATACTGCCTATGATTCGCGAATCTTCAACAAAGCCCTCTGTGGTCCAGTCAAGAGAAATGGCTTCGCCGAAGTACTTGTGCTTGGGGGCGGTAGTGGGCAGACCGTTCTGACTCTACTTGACACTCCGACAATCGAGCATGTCACCGTCGTCGAAATCGACCCCCTGCTTGTCGATTGTTGTAAGAAATACATCAAGGGCGTAAGCCGAGCGTTCGGAGATCGGAGGGTTAGAATTTTGATCGGCGATGCCTTCAGGTTTCTTCATTCCACGAGCGAAGAGTTTGATGCAACCATAATCGATCTTACAGAGAGGCCCTTTGGAATTAAGAGCAATTTGAAGACACTTAACCAGCTATACGCTGATATTAAGGAAAAATGCAGAAGCCGCTGTAGTCAATACATTGGGTCATCGGTCGGGCTAGCTTACAATCGGCGGTTTAGAGACGCTGCATTAAGTGCGAGCAGGCGGTACCTCTCTAATGTTCGATACGAGGACATCTTTATCCCATCCTTTGGCGCGCCGCATACATTCATGCATGCCGGATACGAGTAATGACCAGAGCCCGACTTTGGCAATGCTGTCGCAATGAGTAGTTTCCGACATGTAGCAAGTTCAGCGCGTAGATGCTGTTAGCTCCCGCTCCACTAGAAATAGTCTAACCCGATACGAATACGAATGATTCAGGGTAGCCTAGGAATTCGTATGGAAGGAACTGAATGAATTGTGGGCGTTATCGTTGCGGTACCGTCGCCGAGGTACCAGAAGATTATTCCGAACGTTGAATCGAGAGGGTCTTTCAGGTTTTCTCCCTGGTTGAATGGAGAAATTGTATCGTACACGGCATTGTAAACACTCTCACCCTGAGTCAGGAACCCGACCAGCTGGGCAGTTAAGTCATCCACCAGACCGA
>JBAVCK010000182.1:0-5630 GCA_049586635.1 Bathyarchaeia archaeon | reverse complement strand
GAATAGGCCGTTGTGGTAGAAGTACATTTGAGTTGATGGTACATCTACGTCGTAGAGCCTGAACCTCGAGTATCCACCATGCCGGAGGATCTTCCGTCCCAGAGTTTGGGCTTCTGATTCGTCGTTTACCTCAACTTCGAGAACCTTGCTCTTCGACTTGTCGCCCGCCCTCTCGTATTTCTCGACGAATGTGCATGATGGAATGAATGGTTGGAGGTTTAGGAGGTCGCCACGTTCTCCGCAAATGTGGATTCGCGGCTTCCAGCCGTCAACTAGCCTGACACATGATCCGTCGCGCTGCTTGAGCCAGACAACCATTTGGCTGGCTTTAGGATAGAGATCCAAGATCCAGCCTTGATGTTTCAAAGGCCTCGCTCTTCGATTCGCTTCTCTAACTCAATGATTTTCTTGTGGTGCGCGAACAACATCGAAATAATCAGGGGCATCTGTTTTATTGGTGAGGCCATTACACTCGCCGCCGACGCTAGCAACTTACACTGATTCAACATATCCTCGAAGATGACTTTGTCTTCTTGCCTGAGAAATTCCTGAAACCTTTTCAATTTCTCAACCTCGGCCTCTACGACCATTCTCCATGACGGGATTGTTCGTCCCATTACAAGTAACTCTCCAAAGTCTCCACTCCAGGTGAAGATGCTGTGGCGGTGCGTAGGGGAAGCCACGGATGTTTCAGTAGTGAAAATCGAGCCAGGCCGCCTTTTTCCTCGATTATTGCGAAGATATGTACAGCCTGTGTAAGGATGCGATCCATTAGCGCGTTTCTTGATTCTATGTTCGTCGCAATTATCAGACATTGTCTTTGTCGAGCGAGGCTTGCGAGATTTCTCGCGGCTTTCGCGAAAATGCGAAGTGCATCCTCTTTATCCTCGCCCCGTATATCCGGGTCGCAGTAGAGTTGTGTAATGTCGGAGACGACAACGAGTTTCGCCCTAAATCTCTTTATCGCAAGTGAGAGTTTGTCGGTTATGAGGCATGCGAGTTGGTGGTGGGTGAAAGCCCTACTGACATGCAGCCGTTCTAACACTTTCTCCGTGTCAAGGCCATGCTCAACTGAACGGTCTGAGATATAGTAAGGGTCGAAGAGGTTACCGCCGTCAACGAATACCGCATCGCAGTCTGGGCCTAATGGTTGCGGAAGTGTCGCCCTGACGCAGAGTAGCATAGAAAGGGCGTGTGCAGGTTTACCCTGAAACGTAACAAACTGGCCAAAGTTAAGCCTCAAGATCCCGTCTAAGGCTTCCATGCCAGAGGTCAGGTCAGGTTGCAACTGTTGACGCTTACTTAGCAGAAGGTCGTTAACTTTGACGAAATTTTCGACGGCTACTTCACAATTCAATGGAGCCATAGAATTGCCGTGAAGAATGCAAGCAGATAATCTGGGAGACCAGATTATGCGCATGTCTGTCTGAGACGCGTGAATGTAAAGCGTTCTGCATTTGAGGCGGTTCACCGAGGCTGGAAGTTGTTACAGAGTAAGGTGGCTCAACCTACCGTCTTGTGAGTCGCTTATTGACTAACTTGCGGCCGGCAGAGTAAGGGTCGATTTTGTTCGCCGCTACCTGTTTCATGATTTTTCGGAATGTTTCTGACGATGCCATTTCCTTCAGTGATATGTCCTCAAAGTATTGCTTGGCTGCATCGAGCACTTCGGATCGCAACCAATTCTCATCTGCCCTGCGTGATCCAACTGACTCTTTTACGTACTTTGAGTGTTGGTTTATTGCTTCTATAAGCCCCGTAACTCCGTCTCCCGACCTTGCAATAGTCTTCAAGACGCGGGGTCGCCAACCGGTAACCGGTTCGACCATCATGACCATTTGGTGAATTTGCTGGGCCGCGCGTTCCGCATTTTCCATATCGGCCTTATTGACGACGAAGATGTCACCGATTTCCATAATGCCCGCTTTTAATGCTTGAATCTCATCGCCTAACCCGGGTGCGGTTACGACGATTGTGGTATGGGCGAGTTCTTTTACATCGACATCGGATTGACCCGCTCCAGCTGTTTCAACGATAACGTAGTCCATTGCGGTTGCGTCTAAGATTCGAACCGCGTCTTCCGTTGCCCTGGCGATTCCGCCGAAATGGCCGCGAGTGGCCATGCTTCTAATGAACACGCGAGGATCTGCCGCGAGGTTTCCCATCCTAATTCGATCCCCCAGCAAGGCACCACCTGTTATCTGACTTGATGGGTCAACGGCTACGATTCCGACTCTACGGCCAGCATCTCTGTATCGCTCTACAAGTTGTGCGATGAGTGTGCTCTTCCCGCAGCCTGGGGGGCCCGTTATGCCAATCACATGAGCCCTGCCTGCACGCCAAAACAGGCTAGAAAGTATCACAATTCTTGAACGGGGATCATTCTCGGCTGTCGACATTAGTTGGGATATGGCCCGCCGGTCGCCCTGTACAGCTTTTCGAATCAGGCTTTCGACGGGTGATTTCGTATGCAGCTTGGGCACGAATGGGAGCACCTCGTCATTTTCCTAAATGATCGTCTTGGGATGGAACTCTCCATACTCTTCTCTTATGACATCGCTTATTTCGCCCGTAGTAGCCTTAGACCTCACGGCGTCGATTATCAAAGGCATTACGTTGATGTCCCCCTCAAGAGCATTCTGAAGCTTTCTGAGGCTACGAAGCAGCTGAGTTTTCCGACGGTTTCGTCTGAACGCTTTGGTGCGGGAAATCTGCCGACGTACTACCGCGGGGGAGATCTTATGAATCTTGATTTGATACGGTTTCGAGTCGACATATACGTTGACTCCAACAATCTTGATTGCGCCAGATTCTATTCCAATTTGCCTCTTGAAAGCGCTATCGCGAATCTGCTTTTGAATATAGCCACTCTGAATCGCTTTAACAGATCCTCCCAGTTTTTCAACTCGACTTATTTCAGCCCGGGCCTCATTTTCCATCTGGCTCGTGAGGTATTCGAGGTAATAGCTTCCGCCCAAGGCATCAACTGTCTTCGTAACACCACTTTCGTGGGCAATTACCTGCTGCGTTCGAAGGGCTATTTTCACGGCTTCTTCTGTAGGCAAGGATAACGCTTCGTCGAGGGAATTTGTGTGCAGCGACTGTGTTCCGCCTAAGACTGCTGCCAGAGCTTGGATGGCTACTCGGACGATATTATTCTGCGGTTGCTGGGCAGTCAGCGTTTCCCCGCTGGTTTGCGTGTGGAAGCGTAGTTTCATAGCCTCCGGGTCATTTGCGTGAAATTCTTCTTTCATTATGCGCGCCCATACTCGGCGGGCTGCCCGGAATTTCGCTACTTCTTCTAGGAAATCGTTGTGGCATGCAAAAAAGAAGGACAGATGCGGCGCGAACTCGTCGATCTTCAACCCGCGCTGGATGCAAGCCCTCACGTACTCCTTTGCGTTCGCAAACGCGTAAGCGAGTTCTTGGACCGCGCTTGAGCCGCTTTCTCTGATGTGATATCCGCTTATGCTGATCGGGTGCCACATCGGCATTCTCTTAGCGCAAAATTCGATAATGTCCACGGACAACCTTAACGATTGCTCGGGAGGAAAGATGTAGGTATTTCGTGCTATGTACTCCTTGAGGATGTCATTCTGTGTTGTTCCACGCAGTCGTCCAAGCGGGACTCCCTGCGATGTTCCTACCGACGCGTACATGGCTAGCATTATGGCAGCCGTGGCGTTGATGGTCATTGAAGTGCTGATCCTTCCAAGGTTGATCCCTTGGAAGAGTAGTCCCATGTCATTCACAGAACTGATCGGTACTCCTACCCGCCCGACTTCTCCTTCAGCCCGAGGACTGTCGGAATCATAACCTAATTGAGTTGGAAGGTCAAAGGCAACGCTGAGCCCTGTTTGTCCTTGTTTTATCAGGAATCTGAAACGCCGATTCGTAGCTTCGGCGCTGCCAAACCCTGAGTATTGCCTCATCGTCCAAAGCCGGGAACGGTACATCTCGGGATAGATTCCGCGCGTAAAGGGAAATTTCCCCGGTTCGCCCAAATTGCGTTCGAGGCACCCTGGATCAGAATCTCTTTGGTCATAGAACTTTTTCACTGCAAACTCCGAGGCAGAGAAGATTTTTTCTTCTTTCAAAGTTGGACACCCTGTTAGGGGACCTAGCACGTATATGACTTTGAAGGGAAAAGCCCTCAAATCACCCAAAAGAACATTAAAGCCCATCTTCTGAAGTTTCTAAGTTCGTGTGGAGCAAATGCCGCCGAAGAGAAAAATGAATTACTGGGCGAAGAAAGTTGAGCAAATAGTAGCCGCGAGAAAACGACCAGGCCCACTTTACGATCGCAAGGAGCTTCGTTCGATAGTTGAAAAACAGCGCAAGTGGAAAGAAGGCACGCTGAAGAAATGGTTGGCGAAGGCGCCCGAGCGCAAGGAAGAATTTGAGAACCCGTCCGGAATCTCCCTAAGACGCGTCTACAGTCCTACGGACGTGTCGTACCAAGCTTATTCCGATAACGTTGGACTCCCGGGCGAATTTCCATACACTCGCGGGGTGCACCCAACGATGTACCGGGGCCGCCTATGGACTATGCGAATGTTCTCCGGTTACGGTACTCCCGAGCAAACTAACGCGCGACTCAAGTACCTTCTGAAGGAAGGCGAGACTGGACTGAGCATTGCCTTCGACATGCCGACTTTGTATGGCGTTGACGCAGACCATCCAAGGGCTGAGGGAGAGGTTGGCAAGTGCGGTGTTTCGGTATCCTCCCTTAGAGATATGGAAGTGGTCCTCGATGGCATTCCGCTTGATGAAGTCAGCACTTCAATGACGATCAACGCGCCTGCTTCTGTTCTAACCTGTATGTATGTTGCAGCCGCTGATGAGCGCGGCATAGCGCCGAAGAAACTGCGCGGCACGGTGCAAACCGACATTCTCAAGGAGTATGCGGCCCAGAAGGAGTGGGTGTACCCACCCGAAGCTCACCTCAGAATCATCCGTGACATGATTCTGTACTCCACAAAGCACCTCCCACAATGGAACTACGTCAGCGTAAGCGGGTACCATATTCGCGAAGCGGGTTCAAGTGCCCTACAGGAATTGGCTTTCACTTTGGCCGATGGGTTTGCCTACGTCGACCTAGGACTGCAAGCTGGGTTGAAAGTAGACGATTTCGTCCCTAGGCTATCTTTCTTCTTTAACTGTGGTATGGACTTCTTTGAAGAGATTGCGAAATTTCGGGCTGCGCGACGGGTTTGGTCTAAAGTTCTCAAAGAGAAATATGATGCGAGAAACCCTAGGTCAACTTTAATGCGATTTCATACTCAGACGTCAGGCGTGTCTTTGACATGGCAACAACCACTCAACAACATTGTGAGAACTACTATTGAGGCCTTAGCCGCAGTTTTGGGCGGAACACAATCTTTGCACACGAATGCGTACGATGAGGCATGGGCTCTGCCTACAGAGCAAGCCGCTCTAATTGCTCTGAGAAGCCAACAACTCTTGGCTGAAGAGACCGGAGTTGCCGACGTCATTGACCCCCTCGGTGGCTCGTTCTATGTTGAATGGCTCACGGATGAAATGGAGCAACGGACATACGAATATCTTGCAAGAATCGAGGACCTCGGCGGTATTCTGGCTGCTATCAAGACCGGTTTCATTCAGAGGGA
>JBAVCK010000181.1:0-3943 GCA_049586635.1 Bathyarchaeia archaeon | reverse complement strand
TGGAACCTGATTGGGTTTAAGCCTCAGCCCATGGTGGTTTCGGAGACGGTGGGCACGTACCTTTCAAGCATAATCGGGGATTACAATGTGAACTCTGTTTGGCTTTACGATAACCCAACCGGCAGTTGGATTCGAGCTACTGGTTCAACTCCAATTCCTGTTGGGGAAGCGCTGTGGGTTTACATGACAACCCCCGCGACCCTCAGACCCTAAACTAGCTATCAGTTG
This sequence comes from Bathyarchaeia archaeon, assembly GCA_049586635.1. Taxonomy (GTDB): domain Archaea; phylum Thermoproteota; class Bathyarchaeia; order 40CM-2-53-6; family 40CM-2-53-6; genus FEN-987. Next base: position 3,715 of record JBAVCK010000181.1, on the reverse strand, counting down.
TGGACCTCGGTTTCAGTGTGTGTGCGCACCACTAGACCCACCCCCCCCAGAAAACGACCAACGCATGTTCTATGGTATAACAAACGTTAACTGGTTTTGCTAGCGAAAGTTACGCGCTGAGCTGACTGGGATTCGTCGATAACCTGTGTTTGAAGCGTCGGCTGCTTTCATTGATGCGAGACAGAGCGCCGAGGAAGGGCGCTATGACAAGAAATACCCAAACAAATGGAGTGAAATTGGTTGCTGTATGAGATCGCTCAGTGGCGTGTTCCCGTAGCGAACGGCAAGAAGCACATTGAGTTCTGGGAGGAGCACTTGGCATATCAGAGAACCCATCGCGAGAAATTCTCTTACAAAAGGTCGCGCATTCTCAAAATGAACGATTCCGAAACAACTGGGGAGGAGATTTGGACGTGGATAGACGAGTATGAGAACCAAGAAGCCTATGACAGAATGTCAAAGGCTTTGCGTGATGATCCTGAACTGTCCAAGTATAAGCAACAGGCATACTCCAGAGCTGACACTTTGTTCGTTCCGGGATCGCTTAAGACGGAGCTTTGGACTGAACACTTCAGAGTCGATTAGAAGGCCTGGTAACCCGATAGGAGCATACGCGAACTTTTAGGCTCCCCATTTTACTTTTCTTTGTGTGTGTGGGTATGCTGGTGCGCGCACACACACAATGTACCTACGACGAACGACGGCGGTTCAAATTCGACTGCTCGCACCACTAGACCCACCACACACACCACACACAAATGAAGCTGAACTCCACTTGTCAGCCAATGAAAAAAGGTGATGGAACTTGGTTCTGGTAACTTGATTCCTAAGCTCCTAATAATCCTCTTTCACATATGAACCAGGTACGGAGAGATCTGGTGAGAATCGAGGCCTGTCGAAGATCCGCCTCATCGGTGGGCGTATTGATCTTCGGGCAAGATTCCACCGGTCTCTCTTCTTATTATCTCCAACCGTTTTCAAGAATTAAGAGCCTCTAGAAGTGGAAGTTCTGGTCGGTTTCTTGTGTGCAATTTTGTGAAATTGCGGAGCAAGAGATGCTGCTATACTCACAATTCGGTGGCCCGAGGAGGCTACATTACTTTGACGCATTCCACGTAACAACCGCGAAGATTTTCGAACTCCCCCTAGTCACGAGCGATAGATTCGTCCTACAAAACTCACGCCGCCTCGGAATAGCAACCATCGACCTACGCACACTTAGTTGAACGAACAAGCGGGCTCCGACACCGCGCTAATGGAAGAACAGTATTGTGAGCAGCGTTGGCGGTGGCGCGCGCGCTCAATGGTGGCCCAAGGTGGGTGGAGGATGGGGGGTTTGGGTTTGTGGGTTGTTTTGTTTTGGGGTCGGTTGGGGGTTTGGGGTTTGTTTTGTGTTGGTTGGCGAAAAAAAAAGGTTGGATGGTTAGGCGTTGCGTCGCCTGTGTCTCCGACACGCAAGACTCGGATAGTTACATTCACTTTGACCGTTCAAAACGTAGGAAGAGGAATTTTCTTCTCCGAGTGTTCATTTCAGCGGGGGCCCACAAGCGTCCTTATCACGCAACCCCGTCCGGGAACGTCGGACGACCCCAGGCTTCTGCGAAAGTCCTTGAAGCTCACTGTTTCACTATAATGAACATATGCTCAAAATAATGAATCTAATCACGCCGACCTCTTTGCGCTTGCTACAGGCAATATTAGGAGATCCAATGGGACGATACCACGGGAGAGAGGTCGTAAGGCGTACGGGGGTGAGTGCCGGAGGAGCGAACCAGATGTTGCGTTCATTTGCGAACCTTGGGCTGCTCCTGAAAGAAAAACAGGGAAGGATGCTGTTCTACAGGGCAAACATGAATAATGCAGTTGTCAAACAGCTCAAAATACTCTTCACACTGTTTCAACTGGATAACCTGATTAAGCAGACGGAACAATTTTCAGACCGCATCATCCTGTTCGGAAGCTCCGCGGAAGGGACTGACGTCAAGGACAGCGATATCGACCTCCTATTATTGACGTATGCAAAATCCCAACTGACAGATGTAGTCCGCAAATTCAACGCCAAGTCTCGGAGGAGAATCGCTCCCATAATACTCGACCCTCATGGATTTTCAAGACTGAGACGAGAAGATATAGCCCTATTCGACAGAATATCAAGAGGAATAATACTATGGCAGAAAGACTGAGCCTACAGTCTAGAAGATTATTAGATGGGAGATCTTGTGGATCATTCATTATGTCGCTCATAAGTCCCGGACCAATTTCGGGATCCAATGGGACGGCCACAGCTCTTCCGTCAGGATGCTTAGAAACTGGTTTTCGCATCAAGATTTTAGTTGGCCTTTGGGTCGGCGATGCTAAACTTGGATTTGCGAGGTGCGCTTCGCTTTAATCTCCTTTATCGTTGCAAAGTGGGGATCTTCGGTTACGATGTACTCAGCCCTGCCCTCGATGGCTGCGGCAGCGATCAAGCAGTCGCCCCATGGGATTTTCTCCTGATATTTGACTCGAAGAACACCCGCCTGTTTCGCGCCGGCAATGTTTACCGGGATAATATCCAGACCGGAGAGTTCCATCTCTGAGAAGTATTTCTGAGCAGCATCCCTACCCGCCTTCTTCCGGGCCAAAGCGTAGAATTCCGCAAGCACGATGACCGGGATCAAACCCCGATTCCCCAACCTTCGGCATGATCTAATGACGGCCTTCGTATTCTCCAAGACGCTAGGGTCCCGAGAGAAATAGTGTAGAGCGAAGAACGTAGTGTCAAGGGCGACTATCACACCGCTCTACCTCAGCGAAATGCTTTACGCCGTGACCTAACCAAACCTTCGATAACATCTCCGGCGCCAGCGAATTCCGACAGGGTTCCAGCGGACGCGATAATGTCAGGAGCCCGCTTCAGAAGCAAGCCTTCCTTAACTTCCTCAACCATAACTATTGAACCCTCCTCCAGGCCGTACCTCTTTCGGGCACCTACCGGAATCGTCATCTGCCCCTTACTGGTTATCTTCGAGTAAGGCATTGTATTATCCTTACTTGACGATTCCCTTACATCGCTTTAAGAGTTGCTTAACGAGCGGCTTTCGAGTTGAGGTATGGATTGCTAGTCGAGTGACCCTTATTTCCAGCATTTCATCTCCGCCTGGGCGAGGAAGGCGTAGTGAACTGCTTTGATGGACCTGCCTTTACGGGCGACATGGATTGCGTCGTCGGGGAATTTGGTCAAGGCTGCAGAGACAACCTCGGCGACTGAGTCTCCGACCGCAGCAACTGCTCCGCGAACGAGCGCGACGAATTTTCCTTCAGGAACCCAGCTTGGAATATTCGTACTCGACTCTGCACACGCAACTTGATGAATCACCAGTTTCTCCGCCACCGCGCTCTTGACGATCTCCGTTTGACTGGCGCCCGTAGCCTTTGCAATGCCCGCGAGTTTTCGCTTCATTTCTTCTGGGATTCTGAGATTGACTACGGCCATGGCTTCAAGCTTCCGCGTGAATTTGATAGTTATTTTAGCTATGTGTTTTGTGTATACAAGACGTGTAGCGAGATGCCGGTGAGAGCCATTAACGAGGTCGTTAATGGCGAGAATACTACGATTTTGCCGCGTTCTGTATGATGGTTAGCCATTTGTCTTTGCCATCTACGCGTATCCGAGTCAGCGGACTACGGGTCTGCATACACAGATGATGACGCCAAAAACCTCGTAGTCAAGACC
>JBAVCK010000180.1:0-7211 GCA_049586635.1 Bathyarchaeia archaeon | reverse complement strand
TGTGGGTCTAATGGTGCGCACACACACAATCGACCACGACTACAGTACTCGAGCAAACAGTCCCTTCCAATTGGGATTGGTGCTTCGCAGTATGGAAATCGCATTATCGGGAGCACGATAGTAGAAGACGACATTCGCCTGAAGCTCCTTGTAGCCTTTGGGCGAATCCCCAGCCGCGTAGCAATATCTAAGAAGTGTTTCTTTCTCGGGATTCGTGAAGCAGACATTCTGCGGTGAAAAGACCTTGTCTGACTCTAAGAGGTACCGAAGGCAGACTACTTGGAGGCGCGTTTCGCTCTGGATGCGGTCGATCCCTTCTTGGAAGGCCACGTGAACTGCCAAGACAGTATTCTGTTTGGGGTTCAGGGCCCATGCAATGTTTTGCCAGGTATTGATCGCTTGTTCACCAGATCCGACGATATCATCAACGAAAATGAAGCCAACCGTGGGGTCGCTAGCGAGGCTTTCAAGGTCGGTCAGTCTGATCAGTTCGCTGTTGCTGAGGTTATTCCTCAATTTGTGGTTGTACAAGATCACCTCTCCACTTTTCCCTGCGGAACCAAATGAAGCCACATAGACTCTACTGTGGCCCTCAGCTGATGCCAGCTGCATTGCCTGCTGATGGAGGACTCCACAGCCATCCAAAATACGAGGCTGAGAGTAGTACTCCACCGAATCCAAGAACCTAAGACCCAGATCCCAATCAGCTTCATCGAAATGCAGGAGCCAGACTGCCATTGCTGTCTGGTCAATGTTTATTGCATGACCAGCAAATTTCTGTTGAAGGGCACTAATACGCACCGAGTTTTCAATCAGGAATGCCTGCATTTGCGACGCCTTCGTGCTGGGCATGTAACAACACCCAAAAGACGCTATGCATGTGACTCCAGTATCTTCTCCAGAGTTGATCGAAGTCTTCTTAGCGATTTGAAAACTGGTGCGCGTCTATTGACATCGGAAAGTTGAAGTCTTTCGAGGCTCCGCGTTAGGCGGTCTACTCGAAGGCGTACCTTGTCTGCTTTCCAGTAAGCCTCGGCTTCATTTTTGTATGTGGATTGAATAGACTCGTCTGTCGCGATGAGCGCCTCTACAACTTTCTCCGAAGAACTTGCTCCAACATCCTGAGCTCGGATGAGGTTTGCGAAGGCTCTGAATTCAGTGACTGCTCTTAGCTCCCCTGCTTCATACTTCTCGACGAAACGATCAATTATTCCTTCACGCGTGTATTTCTTGTAAAGTTTAGGATAGTGTTCTTTGATCAGTTCTAGGACTGGATACATTTCAACAAAGAAGTCTCCGGTTATTCGCTCTCCCTTATCTCTCAAGCTCATATCCAGGTAATTCTTGCTGAACTTGAGTAGCGTTAGACAGTCTTTGACTCGCTTCGGGGCTAACCCAGTTAATCCCGCTATTTCACTCGGCAATTTGTCCTTTAGTCGCCCCTCCCTCATGACGACTTCAAGTTTCAGAGCAGTGGGAGTCAGTTCCCAAGGTTCTCGTACTTCGTGAATGTGGAACATCATGAGAATATTCTGGAGCGTTGTCGGTTCTGTAACAATGTTCGCCGGAATAGGTACTGCTTCGTCCTTCAGGCCTTGTTCGGCTCGCTCCTTCTCGATTTGCTGCGCACACAGCCAGCGTCTTTCACCGTCAAGGATCACGTATTTGATTTTGGGATGTTTGGGGTCCATCTCCTTCTTCGCGTAGGCAAGGATAGGATTGAGTATCCCCACCTCCTCAATGGACTTCTTGAGAGCAGACATCGGCAGAGGGTCGAACAAAATCCGCGGATTGTGCGGATTTCTATCAATTTCAAAAGCACGAATTTTCGCAAGAGTCCCTTCGGTCGAGCTTCGTCGAGCAGCTTCCATGATGGTTCCAGCATTCCAAAATAGGTAGGAAGTACGGTTATTTGACTATCGGGGTCCGGTGCTCACCCCAGCAGTAATTGCTTTAGGATTCCGAAAATTCTATGCATTAGATTTCTCTATAGTGATTTGATGCTTAGCTATGGAATTACCAACACTTGAGAAGCAATTGGAAAACTTGCTAAGTCTGTTTGAAGGTTGGCTGTACCCAGGAACGGTACATGACTTGCGAACATTGTTATCGTATTGGAAGAAGAATAGGGAATTGATCTACTTCAAGAAGGATCAACGGCTTGATTTTATTCATTTTTTGATACGATTAGAGCGAATACGGGTCTCGCAGAGTTCTGCGACCGACACGCCTGGTTGCGTCCCGCACCGTTGAAGATCTTTGTCGAAGTAAATGATTTGTTTGCAGGATTAGCACGGCGTGCAGATCGCAACCAACTTTCTCGTGTCTTCTCGACGATTATGCCGTTTGAAGAATTGCGCAAAACAATTGCAATTGTGTCAACGATATCGAGCCCTTCAGAAATGACCTCTTCTTTCGTGAAGGTCTTCGAAATGAACCCATGAATTCCTTCTTCAGTGAGTCTGCCGGCAAAGGTTTGAATGTCGTCGCTTGTTGCCGAAGTCGCCTTCACCCTAAGGTTCGCCGGTTCCCTGAGTCCCAAGTCGAACGTGGCTTTCGTTCTAACCGGAGGTTCGAGGCTGCAGCGATTCTTGAAGGAATCTTAACCAATTCCCGCCGAGTATGTTATCGATCTCCTTGTCGGTAAAATGAGCTTGCGTGAGTGCGTCAGCTATCTTTGGAAGGTCGGCCGCGGTGTCCATTTCGAGCGGAATGCTTTCCATACCCAAGCCCCCGTCGAAGTCCGACCCTATGCCCACGTGCGTCGTGTCCCCCGCCATGTCGCATATGTGTCGAATATGCTTGACCATGGCGGCCAGCGTAACGTCTGCTTTTGGTCGATGGTTTTTCTTCCAATCCGCCAACAAGAAGTCGTTGTATGGCACCACGCCAATTATCCCGCCGCGTTTGACCAAAAGCTGAATCATTTCATCGCTGAGCTGCCGGTCAGTTGGCAGATAAGCGCGGCAGTTGGAATGGCTGGCGATCACAGGGCCTTGAAACTGGTCCAGCGCTTGAAAGAAACTCTCTTCAGCCAGATGTGAGACGTCAAGAATCATTGACATGCGAGCCATTTCCGAAAGCAGTTGTCGGCCTGCTTGAGTGAGCGGACCTGGTTGGCCCGTGCCGCCAGCGTACTGCGTTCTCCGGTGAGCTGGGCCGATAATGCGTACTCCGCTGGCCCACCATTCGTGAACGTGCTGGGGTGTGGGGATTGAATCGCCTCCCTCAATGGACAACACCAATCCTAACCTTCCGACGCCTGAATTGATCAGGCCGTCAATGTCTTCGTGAGCGGTTATCAGTTGGATACGTGGGTCTTTCGAAAGCGAGAGATAGTATGCCAATTGCTTCTTTGCTTGGGCATACGCCTCTTCCTTTGTCGTGTAGCATGGAGTGACTTTCAGGTCTGGATAATCGCAGGGTACGGGCCAGATTGATGCGAAAACTACTCTGACGTTCGCCTGCAACAGGTCGGGAAGGCCGAGGGTTGCCGTTCCCACTTGTGGGTTAGGCGGCCTCTCGCGGGCCCGTTTATCATAAGCCGAGCTGAGAAAATCACGCCCCAGTACGACCGAATTAAACGATATGTCTTCGTGGGCGTCCACGATCAGCCTTTGAGGTTTAGATGTTTTTGACAATGTCAAATCTCTAAGGTAATCCGGTCCAACGTTTGTAGAGACTATGTTCGATATGGAGGGCATCCATTATTTTGCCTACGATATGGTCGACCAGTTCGTCTATCTTTTTGGGGGCGTGGTAGAAGCCTGGGCTGGCTGGTAATATTACCGCGCCCGCCCTGGCCAGCGTTAGCATGTTCTTGAGGTGAATTTGATTCAGCGGGGTTTCTCTGGGAACTAGGACCAGTATTCGTCGTTCCTTCAGCGTTACGTCTGCTGCACGGGTAATCAGATTGTCGGAATACCCATTCGCGATAGCTGCCAATGTCTTCGTGCTGCAGGGGACGATCACCATTCCATCAATGGGGAAGGAGCCGCTTGAGATGGGAGCTGCTAAATCGGTTGCCGGGTAGACGTGTTTCGCGAGTTTTGAGAGTTCGTCTGCTGTCATTCCTGTTTCAAGTTTGAGGTTGATTTCTGCGGCGGGTGAGATTGTGAGGTGCACGGTCACTTTTGCGTCTTTGAGCGCCTTGAGCAGGCGTACTCCGTAGATTGCTCCGCTGGCTCCTGTTATGGCCACTATTATTTGCTTCATTTCGTCCTTACTCGGGCAAATCTGGCTACAGAATCTCTTCGGATTGTAATGCGAGGCTTGTTGAGTCTCACAGTGCGCGAGCTGTGTCCATGAGACCTATGTATGTTAACGCTTCGACTGCTTGCCGTCGGTAGGCGGCAGTCCCTCTAATGTCGGATATCGGAGAGGATTCTTCTGCGCAGGTTTTGGCAACTTCTCTCATTTTCTCGGGCGTCAGCGTTGCTCGCACCAGAATCTCTTCGGCGCGTCTAGCTCGAATTACCGTTGGAGCCACGGCGCCCAACGCAATCCTTGCCTGGCTAAATGTGTCGCCGTCTCTTTTCCCCCAAAAGGCCACACTCGCGACCGCTATCGCGTTCGCGTGACGAAGTCCCAGTTTCCTGAAGAATGTGAGTTCCCCTTGTGTTACCGGATGAAAGCTGATCTCGCCGATTAGTTCGGTTGGTTTACGAACGGTTTTGCGGTATCCCGAGAAGAACTGTTCGATGGAGATTTCACGTTTTTCAGACTTGCTCTCGAGCACTACTTTCGCGTCTAAGACGAATAGGGGAGGGATAGCGTCGCCTGCTGGCGAGGCATTTCCCAAATTCCCAGCCACCGTCGCAAGATTTCGGATCTGCGGCGATCCGATCGTCTCGACTGAGTCAAGTAATATTCGAGCCCGCTTCCGCAGGACGCGGTTTCTGGTGCAGTCTCCGTAGGTTGCTAAGGCGCCGATATGGATCATTCCATCTTTTCCGGCTTTGATGTACCGGAGGTTGTCAACGTGTGAAAGGTCGAGAAATTTGTTTTCCCGTATGTGCGCGTCCTTCAACATGACGGAAATATCTGTCGAACCCGCAACTATCCGAATGTCTTCGCCGTAACGATACAACGCTTCGAGGGCATCCAAGACCGATTCGGGAGAGATGACTTCCACGTGAGAGTAGAGAATATGAAGTCCTCCCATTACCTAGCTTTGCGAGCGACCTTGGCGACGGCATCTGCGATTTTTGAGTAACCGCCGCATCTGCAAACATTCCCGGAAAGAGCGAGACGGATCATGCCAAGTGTGGGGTGAGGATTCTCGTTGAGCAATCCCCTGGCCGCGACCACGATACCCGGGATGCAATATCCGCATTGCACCGCCCCCTGGGCCACCAACTCTTGAATTATTGGATCAACCCTTCGTCCGCTCGAAAGCCCTTCAACCGTCGTCACTTCGCGTCCTTCTGCCTGAGCAGCGAGGACCATGCATGAGGTGACTGGTTTACCATCTAGAAGAACAGTGCATGCTCCGCATTCACCGGCTTCACAACCAGGCTTTGCCCCCGTCAGGCCGAAATCCTCGCGCAGCAGGCGAAGAAGGGTTTTTGCCCGGGGCGCTCGAATTGAAACGGGCTTTCCATTCAATTTGAAACGAATACTTGCGGTGTGGGCATTCTGCTGAAGCGAGAGTTGACTAGTCATCTAGAGCCGACAATAGCTGAAAGATGAGTCAGTTTAAGTCTTTTGGGAAACGAGAGAGCGTTTCAGTTGGAAAGAAGTGGTGCGCACACACACACACTTTTTGAACGAACGAAACGACGGTCTGAATTCTACCGTCCGCACCGAGAGATACACTGACAAGAAATCAATTTGTTAGGGGCGATCCAGAATCTGCTGACTGCGCTTTTGCCTTGCTCTTCTTGGATTTCAGAGCAACCGTTATTGGTTTAGACTACAGAATGACTAAGGATCAAAGCGGGAAAATGAAATGAGAAGAATTACACCATGTCTTTGGTTTGACAATGAAGCAGAACAAGCGGCAAAATTCTATGTCTCAGTCTTTCCAAGCTCAAAGATAAAGCATGTTGAAAGATACAGTGTTGATACTCCGTCAAACAAGCCGATAGGAAGCGTGATGACAGTCACCTTTCAATTGGATGGCAACGAATTCATGGCTTTGAACGGAGGCCCCTATTTCAAGTTCAACGAAGCCGTATCGTTAATGATCCCCTGTGAAAACCAGAAAGAGATCAACTATTACTACAAGAAACTCTCCGCAGATCCCAAGGCTGAGATGTGCGGCTGGCTGAAAGACAAGTTTGGATTGTCATGGCAACTCATTCCAAAAGAGTTTGACAAGATCATGAGATCCACGGGCTCAGAAAAAAAGAAACGGGCGATGAAGGCTCTTTTGAAGATGAAGAGAATTGATGTTAAGAAATTGAGGATCGCGGCAGCTGGAAAATGAAGCCAAGAGAATCAAAAGTACTTGCTACTAAAGTAGGAAGTACCTTTAGTGATGAAGAAGTCTTTGCAGAAGGCACTAAATGGAGCCAAAGAACCTTTTTTTACAAAAATGCTACTGAAAGCATAAGGGCTGGAAGGCCTCTGGCCGCGAGCATCTACTACCACAAGAACGGCAGGGGCATGGTTAGCGTCTTTTCGAACTTCTGGAGCGGTCGTGCTCGGGTGGTGCAGGTTGACGAAGCCGGAAATTTGAGCTTTGCAAAGAGCAAGGTAAAGTCAACGGATTCCACAAAAGTTGAAAATGCAGTCGACAAGGGCAAAAGGCTTGCAGATGCGTCTGAAATGCTTGCAAACACTGCTTTCATAGAAGCTAATCGCGGAGAACTTATTGTATTCGGCTCCAAAAATGCAACAGCATTGACTGGAGGGAAAGAGATTGAAAAAGGATATTATTTGGTTGACGGTTCAAAAATAAGGCAAACTGAAAGTCCTGCAGAAAGGCTTGCCGAACAACTAACAGAAAAAAGAAAAGAAGTTGCTGAGTTAGAAAGGAAACTAGAAGAAGCAATAAAAGCCGAAAAGGACAAAAAATAATGGATGGAAAACAAAGGCATTTGTGATTTGTAGAAGTATTAATGAGAATGCAAAAAAAGAATCAAAACACAAACCACGCAGAACGGTATCAGCAGTACGAGTATCGTAGTTTGACCATTAGGTTGGTCGTTGAAGTGTGTGTGCGCACCACTAGACCCACACACACTTTGAAACGGTTGGTGTAGGTG
>JBAVCK010000179.1:0-5202 GCA_049586635.1 Bathyarchaeia archaeon | reverse complement strand
CAAGAATCCTGAACGCGCTCGAACACCTTGGAACCCAACGCTTCGCACTTCCACCTTTCTCTGAACATTTTGAACGCTGGATTAAGGATGTGGAAGCAGTCATGACGGAGTTCGAGACGAAGCTACCGAACATGACAAACCAGCCATACAGCGTAAACGTACAGAACGTTCTGTCGTCTCTTCGAGAGACTCTGCGAAAGCAGATTGAAGCAGAGAAAGACAGTTCCGGAGAAGCATCAAAGCTACTGCAAGAGTTGAATGTATGTGAACTTGAACTCTCAAAGCTCGAACATGAGTATGGGGCTCAAACGTACAACGCTAGAAAAAGAAACGAACGTGCGGTAGGGAAGCTCAAGGGCGAAATTGACGTGCTCGATAAGCGACGGCTGAAATTGCTCCGGAAACGGCCTTCGATTATTGAAAGAATCCTACACAGGCCTGGGCCGAAACTTGAAGAAAGCACGAGCGCGCTGCAATCGAAAAGAACTGAATTTGATAAGAGCGGAACATTGCTACAGCACGAACTGGACGAACTAAGAGCAAACTTCGATGTTAAGAGTGAGCATCTGAGAGAACGCCAAGAAGCACTGAAGGCCAAGCTCGCTGAATTCAACAGAAACACTTCTAACGACGCGTTGGAAGTGAGAAATGCAGCCTGTCAAGAACTCCGCCTAGCGGTTACTCAGGCACTTGACCGATCATCGAAAGCGCAGATTACTGCAAACCCGAAAAATACTCAATAGAACCTTATTCTGCATATCACGTCCATAAGCATCGAACAGGTTGATTACCCTGAGCGTTAGCGAAGCCCCCATCGAGAAAATCGTCGAGTTCTGCGATTCACTAACACGGGACATAATGAAAGACCATGAAAAACGGTTTGCAGAAAGAATGAAGGCGGTAAGAGAAGCTTCGAGCACACTCTCAGCCACTGCAGGCCGATTTGGGTCAAGCGTGAAAAACGCCTGGGGGACTATGGACAAGGCCGTTTCTGAATATGGAATGCGCTTAGCGCACACAATACAAGAAACCGCGGAGGAAGTATACGAAGCACAAACTTCGTCGAAATTTCCAGACGCTGAAAAATTCCATCAAGATTCGGTTAGAGCCCTCAACAAAATCATAGTGACCATCCGAAAGTACCTTCCCAAAGTTCACAGGGGCCTCAAGACTGAAATGGCTGCTCTCAACACCGCCCTCGCGAGGCTCGAGGCCTCTGTAAGGTCACTTGGTACAGCATTGGATGAGTCGCCTGGAGCCAAGATCGAGTCTCTACGAAGAGAGGTGGAAATCTTGGCACGAAGGCGGGACGACCTTCTCACGTTGAGGAAAGAGGAAACCGAATGCGACGGTTTACTAGAGTCAATTTCAGAGCGAGAAAAGGATCTGTTGCGAAGCCAGATGGAATTGGCCTCTCAAGGAGAATTTCTTGAATTGAGACGTTACGAGGAATCATTGCGATCGAAAGAGGACGAAATACGGCAGTTCTTCCAACCAGTCGCAAAGCCCCTTGTCAAGCTTGAGAGAGTTGTATCGGTTAAGCAGGCTCCTGCTCTCGACATCAAAACTTTACGTGGCTTGGTAGACTCGCCCGTTGAAACTCTAGCGACGGGCCAATCCTTTGCCATCATCAAAATTCTGGGACAGTTGGGCGAGGAATTATCGCGCGGTCAGTTGGACATCGAGGAAAGGAAAAGACGAAAGGCGGAGGACACAATTCAAAACGTCAAGAATGGAGCTATCGATGAGATGCGTCAGGAATACCTGACCATTCAGGCAAACATTCAGGAAACGTTGCGGCAGCTCCGCGCAAGTGGGCTTCTCGGAAAAAGGGATAAGGTCGAAGATTCAGTTTCCAAAGTCCGCAACGATAAGGAAGCCCTGCTGGCGCGTCACAAAGAAGTACAGAGGAGAATCGACGAGGTCAGTAAGGATATACTAAAACACAAAACTGCCTTGGAATCCCAGCTCTCCAAGCTGGCGCATCGAACGATAACAATACGCTACGGTCAGCCGGCTACTTCCTAGTCATACCATAACCACTGTAGAGCATCGCTACTCCCATTACAAGCATAACAGCGCCCGAAAGCATCGAGCCCTGCATCATTGAGAACACTTGCCCTAGCATAGCCACTCCCAAAATCAACATGATTACGCCGTAGAGCAACATTAGTGCTCCAATGATTGAGCGGTTCTTCATCATACGCGACGTGAGCAGGTATAGGCCAGTCAATAGTACGATAACCCCCAAGACCAAGAGGAAATAGCCGCCCCATGTGGCAGGGGAAGGAACCATCATGGGTTCTTCCGCCATCCCGGCATGCTGAAGAAGCGCGAAGCCCGCGACCAAGTCAACAATGCCGCCGGTGATTCCTATCACGGCTGAATATGTTTGCTTCATGTCCCAACCGAACCCGAACTCCTCAGGTAACGAGCGCCCGTACAAAAACGTCTTGCCCACAAACAATGAACATGTCTAATCCTTATCACCTCAGGGCGGATTACCATTAGAGCGCACAGGGTGCAGATGTTGTCTTCGACAAAGGAACATGGTTACATTGACGTCCACGTCCATCCACCTACCAAGGAATTCCTGATAGACTCTGGCGGACGCCACGTTGAAGCAGCCGCAAAGAAATTCGGACGCGCCATAGAACTCAAAACTTTCGAGCAGATGCTTGAGGAATACTCGAAATGTGGCGTTGAGAAATTGGTTCTCTTCGCTTGGGACGCTGAAACCGCCAGCCACATGCCAAGGGTCGCCAACGAATTTGTTGCAAAGGTCGCTGACCGATATCCTGAGCGCGTTGTGGGGTTCGCGTCAGTTGACCCCCATAAGAAATCCGCCGTCAAGGACCTCGAATACGCAATTCGAGACCTGAATCTTAGGGGGCTGAAACTGCACCCGCAAGTGCAAGCCTTCGAACCGAACGACCGAGCCTACTATCCGCTTTACTCGAAGTGTGTTGAACTTGGCGTACCTGTCACATTCCATACTGGTTCAACGTATTGGGGCGCTGGGTTGGAGGGCGGTGGCGGCGTAAAGTTGCGTTTCTCAGATCCTATGCTGTTGGATGATGTGGCTGCAGACTTTCCCGAGCTGAAACTAATCATGGCTCATCCTGGTTGGCCGTGGCAGGACGAGCAGCTAGCAGTCGCCACTCACAAGAACAATGTGTACGTGGACCTTTCAGGCTGGTCCCCCAAGTACTTCCAGCCACTTCTAATCACGTACATGACGAAAATGATCCCGCAGAAATTCCTGTTCGGGACAGACTACCCTATGCTTAACCCACAACGGTGGCTCCAAGACTTCGAAACACTACACGTGAGCCCAGAAATCAAAGACATGATTCTACGAGATAATGCGAAGAACCTCTTGAAACTGAAATGAGTTCCCCGTTGCTTGTCAACTGCCCAGTCGTAAGATCGAACGGTAGGCATCTATGTCCAGGAAGCCATGTCCACTAATGTTCATGAGGATGCATTTCTCTTCGTTTCTTGACTCGGCGAGTTTCGCTTCATCAATTGCCGCTCGTACCGCATGGGCTGATTCGCCTGCGATCAGCCAGCCCTCACTCTCTAGGAATAGTCTGGCAGCGGAGAAGACGGCCACTTCGTCAATTGGATAGGCCACAGCCCTAATCAAACCCTCGTGTTTCAGGGCGCTAATGATTGGGGCAGCGGCATGGTAGCGCAACCCGTCTGAGCGAATGGGCTTCATCACCGTTTCATGGCCGAGGGTGTACATCATCAATAGTGGAGTGTGGCCCGCGGTGTCTCCGAAATCGTACTTGTACTCGCCTTTGATTAGGTTAGGTGCCGCTTCCGATTGAGCCGCGAGAAATTGGCATTCTCTCTTCCCAGCTAGAACTTCGCCAAGGAACGGGAGCGCAATTCCTCCGAAGTTTGAGCCGCCGCCGAGGCAAGCGATGACCAAGTCCGGCGAATCGTCGACTAGTTCGAACTGCTTGATCGTTTCAAGGCCAATTATGGATTGGTGAATTAGCACGTGGTTTAGGACCGAGCCCAAGCAGTAAACCCTGTCCGGCGAACCATCAGTAAATTCGAGCCCTTCCGAAACTGCTATCCCAAGAGAACCAGGGTGGTTCGCGTCTTCGCTGAGCAGTTTCCTGCCAAACGCTGTTTGGTCGCTCGGGGACGCGTGGACTCTTGCCCCATACATTTCCATTAGAACTCTTCGTTCGAGTTTCCAATCGTAGACGGCTCGGACCCAGAAGACTACGGTCGAGAGTCCCATCAAACTTGCAGCGTATGCCAAGGCAGTGCCCCACTGCCCTGCACCGGTTTCGGTGACCAGGACCTTCTTGCCTTCTCTTGCGGCATAGTAGGCTTGTGGAAGGGCGGTGTTCACTTTGTGGGAACCGGTTGGGCTCAGGTCCTCTCTCTTGTAGTAGATTCGAACCTTCTTTAGGCCCAGTTTTTTCTCGAGTCGGTAGGCTCTGTAGAGTGGCCGTGGTCGTCCAGCTTGGATGTAGAGCTCTTGCACTCCTTCAGGAATATCGATCCACCGCGAGTCTGATGATTCTTGTTTGAGGCATTCACCTATCATCCGCCTTCCTAATGCTTCCATCCTCGACTCCCCTTCTCCAGGTTCTCTTGGCGAAGGGAGTTTAGAGGGGAGATCTGGAACTATGTTATACCATTTCCTTGGGAGGTCGTCGAGAGGGAGCGCGATCTGCGCTTGCTTCAATTGGCTATGCCTGCGGTTTGCGGATTGCACGCGAGAGAATCCAAAGGCCTACGATTACTGCGACTACGGCCCACCAAGATATCGGTATTTTTATTCCCAGAACTTCAGTTGCCAGAGTTGCGATTCCCCAGATGAGGACCAACGCACCAACTAGAAATGGCCAGAAGTGGATTCTCATTCGAATCATGGTGAGGCCGCTTAAATAGAGCTTTAAGGGTTGCCAGTGAAATTCTGTTGCGATAACCCACGCTGTCGTGTCATTTCGGATGAATGAGATCTTTGCCACGGAACAGAGGACAGACGATTCCCAGACCACGCATTGAAACACTTTCCGACCTTGTGTTTGGACTGGCCTTATCGATAGGCGCGTTAACTCTCGTCGGCAAACCCCCAAGTACACCGGCGGACATTAGAAGTGACGTTCTCGGCTTCGGATTTAGTTTCATAATTCTGATTTCGGTGTGGGTACGCTATACTCGGATAATGTC
>JBAVCK010000178.1:0-5372 GCA_049586635.1 Bathyarchaeia archaeon | reverse complement strand
GTGCTAGTCGAAGGGGTCAATTTATCTCTCTCAGCCACGAAGACGAATCCATTCCCTGTTCAACTGGCCGTCTTAATCGCAGGTCTTGTATTGTTCTCAGGAGTGTTTCTTGCTCGTCATTCAAAGGAAAATGAGTTTAGTGATGAACGCCACGCGAACGCTTTCTTGGCGGGCGCTGCTATTTTTCTTGGTTCGTTTATCATTCTAGGCAATAACTTTGACTATCGCCTAATCTTCCTGCTCTTTACTATTCCGCAACTTCTGACCTGGACTGAAAGACTAGGTGGAATCGGGCGTCTTTCGTTGATGGCAATCGTGGCAATTGCCCTGCGATTATGGTTCGTTAGTTTGTTTTCTGCTGTATGGATCTCCGATATCCTGAGTTGGTGGCTGGTTTGGTTTTATGGGTATTCCGTCACTCTGCTATTGCGGTCACACCATTGATCTGCTCGTATCCACAAACAAAGTCATTCCGGTGTGAACCAGCTGGTCAAAGGTCCGACGCGTTAGGTTGTCGGTTGATCATTGATAGCAGATTCTAACAGTTGTTCGGATTCTCTTGTCTAGGTGATGATACGCAATGAGTTTGCGTGTAATTGGCGATCCTTCAGAGGTCTTGGAGACCTTTTTCTTCTAGCTGTCTCGGTGGCCTACTCAGCGAACACGAGGACAGTTGAAGGCTAGGTGCCTGACGAACCACCGCCAGACAGTACCTCTATCACTGTCACTTGGTCATTTTGATTCGAGTGACCGCGCCGATTACGAGCCTTTCCATCAGAGTCGTGGAACGTCGCTACAGATCTCACGCTAGGCATCGTGTCTTAATCAGATTCAGCTCATCGGCTGATGCCTGGGATTCGAATATTATGGTGTCGAATCGAGATTCTGTCTTAGCCACTCAATATTGAGCCGCAAACCCTCCTCTAGGGTATATTTCGGCCGCCAACCTTTCTCGAATATTCTAGTGACATCGGGAACCCTTCGAAGAACATCGTATTTGAAACCGGGAATAAACTTGACTTCAAAGGGCTCCTTCCGAACGCATAAATTCCATATTTTTATCGCAAGGTCAACGACAGAGGTTTCAACGCCAGTTCCTATGTTGAAATCTTCATTTTCGAAACGTTCGGCGACGTAAATTATGGCATCTGCAACATCGTCCACGTAGGTGTAACTCCTAGTTTGTTTCCCTGAACCGAGGATTTCCAATGGATATTGATCTGACAGCGTCTTCTTGATGAGGTCCGGGATCACATGCGCGTAGCCGACGTAATCGCCAGGCGCCTCTCCGGGACCGTAAGCGTTGAAAGGCCTTACGATGAGATATTTCACGTCGAACTCCTCCGAGTATGTTCTGGCGATATATTCCGCAACAAGTTTCGAGAATCCATAACCCGTCATTGGGGGAGCGGAAGAATACACAGCTTTCTCTGGTGTCGGGAACTCACTCGCTCTCTCAAACACCATTGAGGATGACAAGCATACCATTTTACATCCTGAGTCAATCGCTGCGTCCCAGAGATTGAAATTCATGCGAGAGTTATCGCGGAGGCTTGATGCTGGAGTCTTGTGGAAATACCCGATGCCACCTATCCTTGCAGCAAGATGGAAACACACGTCGCAATCCACGAGAAGCCCTTTGGCAATGTTTCGGTCTAAGAGGCTGTCTCTTCTTAACTCAACCTTCTGCGCTATTGCCGCAAGGTTCTTCTTGTTGCCCTTCGAGAGGTCATCTATTACTGTGACGCGAGCGCCTTGTTCGACCAATTTGATTACTAGCCTATGACCAATGAACCCAGCTCCGCCCGTTACCAGGATCTTTTTGCCGTTCCAGTAATTCATGTTGCGCGGCCGAACCTCATGTACCTTACATTGACAAAGTCATTTGGGCTGTACAGAGCCCACACGTCGTAGAAATACTTGCAGCCCGAGTTGTCTATCTCTCTGGCAATGTTTCTGAATGCTGAATGGCTTGTAGCCAAGATGACAGCGTCCGGTTTGCGCAATGCCTCTTCTAAACTCAGAGTCCCTGCCACATTCGGGTCATGAACTCTCACTTCAGCCCCGTAGGCCCGTAAAATTTCGACGAGCTTCTGCGAAGGGGAAAGTCTTACGTCGTCACTATCCGGCTTAAAAGCAAGCCCTAGAACCGCAATTCTTTTCCCGTAAAGATTCCCCATTTCCCTTGTCAACGAGCCAACCACATGTTGTGGCACAGCTTCATTGAGTTTCCAAGCGACCGAGACTATGCTACTGAACGTCGTCCCATTGTCTAGAAGGAAGCCGTCCTTCCCGAGACAGGGCCCCCCCGCAAATCCCGGCAGGGGTATCTTCGACCTTGGATAGCCCTCATTAGCTGTCCGTATTACGTCAGTTGCGTCTTCACCATAGATCTCAGACCATATAGCGAACTCGTTTGCCAGTGCAAAATTGACATAGCGATATATGTTCGCAAAGAGTTTTGCAAGTTCCGCTCCCCCAGGCGTTGTTACGAGTATTCGTTTTTCCGACGAAATCTTCATAAAGAGTTCACAGGCGATTGCGTTGCTTATGTTCCCGATTCCCCCTACGATCTCTGGAAGCTCGTACAGCTCCCGATGAGCCTGACCCTCCAAAATCCTCTCGGGACATGCTGCGAGTGCGAACTCGACCTCTGGTTCTAGTCTTGTTGCGGCAACTAGCAGAGGGAGGATGATCTCTTGAAGGGTTCCAGGGCTGGCCGTCGAACGCGCGATAATTGCTTTGTTCTTTAGATCCGCGGAGGTGATCTCTTTGAATGCAGCATGCAACTGTGAATAATCGAGTTGATGTTGTTCTCCCGTCGGCGTGCCAACAGTAACGACAATTATGTCAGAACGTTCAATGGATACTTTAGAATCTTTCGAAGCAGTGAGTGAGCCATTCTTCACCACTGATTTCAACCAATCCGCCATTGCTGGGTAGTGAAAGGGCATGCGGCCCTCAGAAATCATGGAAATTCGGCGTTCATCGACATCCACACCGATGACCTTGAGGCCCGACCGGGCTATTACAACCGCAAGCGGAAGGCCTACGCGCCCAAGCCCAATAACGCACACGACCGCCAAACCGTTCCGAATCTTGTCTGGTATGTCGCTGAGGTTAGTCAGTGTCATTCACACCTAACTAATTTGCCGTCTAGAGACTAAAGGTTTGAATCAGGCTTATAACGCATTTCGTCACGTGTGACTTTGCGAAGGCGGCTTGTGAGTTATTTCCAGTTTCCGGATTTTCGTTCCCTTATCCTTGCGAGATCCGAGGTACTGAATTCTCAAGCTTGACGCCAAACTAAACGAAGTAGTAGAGATCTAAGGAACAGTCGAATGGCACACGATTATTCAGCGCCTGCCTTGATCGAGAGTAAAGCGTTTTCTTGAGGGAAGTCAAGTCACGTAGTTTACCTAGAGACCTGAAGTGTCTGAGCATCAAGCCGTTTAGGAGATCCTGTTCTGTTAGATTCCAAGAACAATTTCTCGCATTTCGTTACCATCGCAGTAGTCACAACATCCCAAGAGAATTTGTCCGTTACGAGCTTCCTTCCTCTCAGCCCCATCCTTTTCCTTTCGCTTCTTGGGAGATTAACGATTTCAAGAATTCGATCAGCAAAAGTTTTCACGTCTTCACCGATTTTCACAAATTCATACCCCCCGAAAACCTCTTTCACACTAGCCAGGTTTGAACAGACTACGGGTCGTGCCATAGATAGAGTCTCAAGGAGTTTCAGTGTGAGGACTAAATCGAGGGAGTAGTTTTTGGGATAAGGGATTATTCCCAAGTCAGATGAAGCGATGTAGCTTGGAATGCTCTCGTACGGGACAAAATTGGTCATTAGAACATAAGGCCTGCCTTTTAGTTTCCTCGCAAGGTACGGATACGCGGGTCCGCCGCCGACGATCATGAATTGAACGTCTTGGCGCTTCTGTACCTCCTTGACAATATCTATCAGCAAATGCGCACCGTGATGCCAATCAAGCGAACCAAACGAAATTACGGTTGGCCTATCAAAGACTCGCGCCGGTTGAATGTGAGGGTCAAACCTGTTGACATCTACTCCGTCAAAAGTTACCTCAATGGCTTGAGCAGGAACACCTGCCCGTGTCAACTCTCTCTTCATCAAGGGGCTTACAACAAAAACAAGCGGGAAACACTTCGGAATCTGCTTCTCGGCAAGGAGCAAAATGTCGCTTAAGAACTTCGGGTAGTAAGGATCCTCTGCTAGGAAACCCGCAAGCAAATCTGAGAGGCTGAGCGCCATGCAGCCCGGTCTTCGGATAATACTAGCGAAACTTCCGGAAAATCCCACTAGACAATTTCGCATCAGAATGAAGTCGAAGAATGGAGCGAGCTTAAGGAAATGGGGAATGAAACTGAAAGCATATGCGAGGTACCGTGGTCCTCTGATTGGAACAGATTTCGACACCTGGAAAGGTAGATTAAACGGGATCACTTTGAAACCGAGCTCTCTTTCGGCTTTGCTTTTCTCAGAGTGGAGGGGGCCCGTCAGAGTGACTTCATGTCCTCTTTCAGAGAATTTTCGTCCAATGTAAAGTGTTCCCACTGCGCCACCGGCAATAGGATGAAGCTCGTTAGACGCGATAAGGACTCTCATCATTATCCGGCCCTAAGCAACGTCGCCACCTTTTAGATGGATTAATGGTTGTACTTCTCCTTAGTAGTAGACTCTTAGATTTTCAGTCTTGGCCAGGCCTTTGTGCAATACAATATCCACTGGACTCCGCCAACACCCTTATTACGTATGGACTATTGAATTGGCGGTCATAAACGCAAGCTAGGATAAGTTTATGCGGGTAATGTTAGCGAATCCGCCTGCTTACATGGATGACCCCAAAAGGCACTTCATTCAGTCCGGAAGTAGGTGGAGCTTTAGTCTCTTCATTCCAAAGCACGAAAAAGAACATTATCAGCCCTACCCCTTCGGGTTAGGTTACGCAACCTCGCTGCTCAAGCAAGATCCTACTAATGAGGTCGTCGGACTCGACGCATGCGCCATGGATCTAGATGCCTCAGAATTCATCCAGTCGGTTTCTGCTTTTTCCCCTGACATACTTCTGATAGATGTCCCGACTGTAAGTTTTCCGCCAACAATGAAGTTGCTATCCGAAATCAAAACTCGCATAGGCTGCAAAATAGTCCTAGCGGGCGGGCACGTGACCGCGCTGGCAAACGACGTGTTGATGGAATATCCTTACATCGACTACTGCATGCTCGGGGAGTATGAGCAAAGTTTCAGGGATCTCGTCCGATTCGAGCAGCAGAACAGCAAAGGAACAGTTTTGGTTGATTCAATTGCATATCGCAGAGAGGATCAAGTGATCACAAACCGCTCGAACGCA
>JBAVCK010000177.1:0-13935 GCA_049586635.1 Bathyarchaeia archaeon | reverse complement strand
GTTCCAACACTTCGTATTTCATCTATCTCCCTCTTGTCCATGGTCTCCCGCGCGGCTTCGAGAATAGTCGGCGACTGACCACCGACAACCTTAACGCCGAGCGCCCTCAACCGGTTCGCCAAATAAATTCCAGAAGCGAGGTCACTTCTGCCGAACAGTCCGACCTTCCCGGATGCACCTTCTCGTCTGAGGACGGTGGAAATTAGGCGCGGCATAGCTTCGTCTCTTCGGCGATATTTCTTTACAAGTTTCTCGAAACCCCAGTCGGTGTAAGTCTGAATTCTATGAACGCGTCCAAGCTTCCTAGCACTACCAAGATCAATGTTGCCCACGAGTAACAGGGGCTTGTTTCCTTCTCGTTTGAAGTAGATTCCGCCCCGGGCGAGGTTCCCGCCCACGGCATAGATCAAATCAGGGTTGGCGAGGGTTGTGTCCCCAATAACTACGATTGCGTTAACATCCCGCTTCCGCATCTCCGCGTCCAAATCCTGAATCATAGGCGACCGCCTGGTTTAGTTGGTTCGCTGTTAATCAGTGCTATTATCGGTTTTTCCAGGTGCATGTGAGCGTTCAAGTTGCATTAGAGAGTCAGAGACGTTCAGTGAAGCAGCCAGCAGTCTGAGGTAGGAACTCATAATGGCTCGAAGTGCCGCCAAATCGTTCGCCTCGAATCGAAGGCTCAATTTCCTCCCGCGGATGACAATTTTTGCGGTGGATCTCTCACCGGCGGGATGCCTTAGCTCAGGGCCCAGGCCTTGGGCAATGGTGTCCATCTGTTGCCTTGTACGAAAAACCAGGCCGACAGTAGCGCGGGCCTTAGTCAGCCGATATCTACCCAAGTTGCGTTGTTGATTAAGCAGCTTTGTCTTCGGCGGGACCCGCCTCGGTTCCCTTCGCCGCCTCTTCGCGTTTCTTTGTCTCAGCCTTTCTTCGCCTTCTCTTAGCTGTCTTAGCTTTGGCCTCGGCTTCCCTTGCCTTTGCTTTCTCGGCCTTGAGTTCGGCGTCAAGGGTGGACGCGACTCCCGCGCGTGCCGCTCTTTCGGCAACTTGGCCTAGTTTTGTGATTGGGGTATATGCGCCACCAGCAAATTCGAAACCGCAGCGGCCGCAAAGCCAAATTCCGATGGACATACGTTTTACGGCCGACAAATGGCATTGGGGGCATTCATGCGCGGTTCTTAATGTGGTTACGACGGTTGAGTATCGCTTCCTAGCCACCGTCCCATAGCGGGCTCCGAAGCTACCCGACGGACCGACCTTGTACGTTCTTCCCACATTAGTTCACTTTTGATAGAATCCTTTGGCGGAGGTCCCGGGATTTGTTTATGGCAGTTGAAACAATTTGCTTGACCTCTTCGGGAGTGAAGACTCCGAGGCCTCCTTTTTGCATGGCGCAGATCCGATCGTCTTTGCCGGTTGTGACGGTCAACCTGCAGTTTGTCACCTGCTCCTCCTCGAGGCAAGGGTCGAGGACGATTGAGCCATCGATTTTTGCTGAGGTGATTGGAACTGGATAGTCGAGCATGGGTAGTGGTATCATCTTGTCCTTGAACTCAAGTTCGCCGTCTTTGACTTCGAATTCACGCATCTTGGCGTTAATCAGGGCTCCTAGGGCCGCCATCCCCGCTGCGTCGATTAGGTTGCCGTCGTGGTCGAGGGTGTAAATGTCCACGAAGACCACGAATACTTTCTTGCCGGGCACGACGCAGAGCTTCTTCAAGTCTATGGCTTTGGACTCTCTTATGCCCCGGTCAACTACTCTGGCCAGTTCGATTGAATCTTCGTCAGGCGGCCCGGCCTCAAAGGTTGGCGAGGCCATGGGTACGAATTCCGAGTTGACCGTCAAAATTCCTTCGTTAGGCGTGTCTTCGAACGGGGTCCCTGGTTGTATCTTCACCCCAGCTAGGACTTTGGTTTTCCCGAGGTAAACGTACGCCGATCCGTTTGCTTTCTCAACCGTGCCCATCATTATCGTTAGTGGCCTGTAATCCAGCGGGCCTCGTTCGTCGAGCCGCTTTCCCTTTGTTATTAGGTCATGGACAGTCTTCTGCTCCAGTTTGGCTACAGGGGAAAGTTGATGCGTTGCTGACATTAAGCGTGAACCTCCGCTACTTCCTCCGCCTCTGTTTCGTCTCTCACGACATGGTATTTCTGGCGCAGTGCCTCCCTTTGCATGTCGTAGATTTGTCGGCACGCATTGGTGCTCAAATCCAGAGCTTGTTTGAATTCTTCCTCGGTCAAAGAACCGTCCATTTGCAGGAGACCGATAACGTTTGATTTTGGCATGTATGCTACAGGCAGGTCTGCGTCTCCTTGCTTATCTTCAATGTCCGAGAGGTCCAAAACCACTTTGCCATCTATCTTCCCAGCGGCACAAGCTGCAACCAGCTCGCGCATCGGAATTCCTGCATCTGCCAAAGCGAGCGAGGCCGCGGTTATTCCAGCGCACCTTGTTCCGGCGTCAGCTTGCAACACTTCGATGAATAGGTCTATCGTTGCCCTCGGGAAATACTCTGACATTATTGCGGGCTCAAGCGATTCCCTGATCATTTTCGAAAGTTCCAACTCTCGCCTAGAGGGGGCTGGTGATTTCCGCTCGTCAGTTGAAAATGGGGCCATGTGGTATCGGCATCTGACCACAGCCCGGTCTGCAAGGGCTATGTGTTTCGGGTGGGCTTCTCTCGGACCGTACACTGCTGCGAGGATTTTGTTTTTCCCGTGCTCGATATATGCGGATCCATCTGCTTTGTCTAGAATTCCAACCTCCAACTTTAGTGGGCGGAGTTCATCAAGGCGTCGGCCGTCCACACGAAGGCCGTTCTTATCGATTAGGCGAACTTGTTCGTGTCTACCCAACTGTTTTTCCCTTCATTCTTTCCACAATCATTGCTTTTACGCGATCGGTAAGGCCAGTCGTATGTGCCTCGCGTTCAATCATGTAAATTGCTTCTACTGCGGTTCTTTCGTTATCTGGGTTTCTTCCAGTTACCAAGATAACGCCGTTTTGGCCTGGAATGATATCGGTCTGAGTCTCATTCTTCAACATTGTTATCATTGAACCCTTCTTCCCGATGATTCGCGGTATCTTTGCGTGCGTTATTCGAGCCACGTGTCCCGAGGTCATCTTGCCGAGCCCTCTTCCTCTCGTGGTCAGGAGTGGATCTCGCGTTCGGTCGAAGGCTATGACTTGTGCGATCATGAGGTCGCCGACTCCGTAGATGTGCCCTAAATCACGGCGCACAGAATCCCGGTCGTGCTGTAGCGGAGTCTCCGAGGCGGGCAACATCGCCGGGTAAGGCGCACCGATGTCAACCTGCCAACCGGACATTCCGATATCAGTTACACGCCCGACCACAATATCGTCGAGGCGTGGAATGTACGCCCCCTTGATTGGGACTACGACAAGCTTGTTTCCAATGACCTCTGCCAACCCTACCCGTGCAGAGAAGACCTTCGAACCCTCACGGTATGTGTTCTCCCCAGCAAAAAAGGGGCCTTCGGCCAGCAGTTCGCCCGGGCCTACTAATTGCTTATTTTCTGCGTGTATCGTCAACCGTTCCAACTCAAACTTGTAAGCGAATTCGAGCAGAAACAAGGAGACTGCTACATATAGGTTGTTGATTTCCCGGTACGAACCTAAACCACAGGCCTAAGCGCTGAGCACGAATAGCGCATGTTGAGAGTTGGATTGAGTCTTGGGGATAATTCGGCGTTGCATTCATACCAGGAATCAACAACTTCCTTAGCCTACGCCTGGATGACGAACTCTAGACCAAGTTCCTCTACGACGGCTCGTCCTTGAGAGGAGGGTCCCTATGGCCAAGGATACGAAAATGGCGAAACCTAAGCCAATATTGAATTCTGGCACGGGTGTAGCACCTACTGCTCCTACTACAATTGTCACGTTGCTGACGGTTTGATAATCGAGCAAAAACGCCCCGCTCGTTCCGCCAGCACGTATCACATACACGTAGACCTGCAGGGGCCATGTTCCGTTAACTGATGGGGTTATTGCGGAATCCTCTGCGGTTACTGTGAAGTTGTTTGCGTTGTAACCGATGGTTGTGCTGTTGCGCGCGATGGAGTTAGACGCCGGGTCTACCAGGTCAACCCTCAGTGAATAGTACTCCATCCCAGTCGAAGCACACGAGCCACTCACGGTTGTACCGACCGTGATTAGCTGGTTGGGGTCAGCTTGGTGCGGGTAGGCGTACGATACGTTCGTAACATGGCAGCGTGCGGCTGCTACTCCCGAGACGGTCATCAGCAGAGATAACAATGCCAACACGAGCATGAGGCCTGAACAAGCTTTGTTGGAATTCAAGAGAGCTGCCTTCATCGAGCCTTACGAGAGTCTCAAGCTATATGCATTCTCCAATATTTTGACAGCTACACGATTCAGCGAGGTTTCAACCCGTGACAAGACTCGCCTTCACTTAGGTTTCGAGTATAGACTAATGTAGGCCAAGTCAGTCAAGTGTTCATAACAGGGCGATACTTGTGGCAAAACTCCTGATAATGGTACTGCTACTAGTCTCATCAATTAGCCCCCTGTTGACATCTCAGCTGCTGCCTTACCAAACCGCTTCAACGGAGACCAACACAATATTCGTCACGTCAACGGCCAGCGAATTTTCGCAGGCTGTTGTGACCTCCACAATGACTCAGCCCCTGCGTTTTGTTGGAGCACCAGCCACCTACAATTATCAGGCGAATTCATTCTTGCTTGACCAGGCGAAAGTGAAAGTTCACGGTCACGTCCTCAACTTAGCTAAGAACAGTCCGCATCTAGAAATTGACGTATACACTTGCCTCTACTATGAATACTTCGTGTACGACGCTGTGGCGTCACAACAAGTGTTCCTTCACTTTGACGCTCCGCAAATAATCTCCTTTTACATAATGAGCCCCCGGCAGCTGGACTATGTCGACAGCTATGCCTGCAATAATGGGTCCTGGCCTGCACCGGTTCGCACAGTCGCATCATCATCAGACTTGAACTGGACCGCGCCGCAGAGTGGCCAGTATGCTTTCGTTTTTGCGGGTAGAGAAGTCTACCCTGTCCGCTTCACCGCTTACACTTTGAATACGGCGATTCAAAGCACAACCCAGACCTATGCAACGACCACTACATTCGCTATTCAGAACATTGAGACGACCATGCTGGCTCCAAGCAGTAGTGTTAGCTCTGCGCCATCATCTGAGGGCCTTGTCCTCACCGTGGCAGCAGTGGCCGCAGTGTTGATTCTCGGCCTCGTAGCCATTATGATCCGGCGGAGCCGGAGGGTCAAACCTCTCTGAACGCGTGAACCGTTCGCTGAAAGTTACGATTGCCGGTGCTTTTTCGCACAATTGTTTCTTGCGCTACGTAGCTTTCGTTTCGACACCTAGGCTCTACTTTAGCACCTTCGATTGGATGGTGCCCTGCGTAATCTTACCGAGCCGCTCGATGAACGGGCCGTATACTCCGGCAGGCATTTCGACAACGGCGACAAGTGCGCCGTCGGCTTGCCACTGTTCTTTGGAGATCGTTCCGTAGCCCTTGAGAGCCCCATAACCTTTAGGCGCAAATTCGGCGAGTATCTTGACCGCAACCCGCATCTGCTCCATTTTGATAGGTAACAGAGTGCGAAGTTCCTCAATGATATCCTTAGCCTGCTCATCTGCACTCTTGAACGGGTCGACTGAATACTTGACCTGAGCCAATGCTTGTTCGATTCTTATTGGCGGGTGTGGGGTTCCTGTTCGTGGGTCTATGCAATTCCTGCTGATGAAAGCAACTATCTGTTTGCGCTTATCTTCAACCAATTGTCGCCTTTGGTCGGTTGTGAGTTGGAGCTCACCATGTTTCATTATCTCTTCGGCGATCTTTACCGGATCTACTGTGCCGAAGGCTTTCTCAAGTTTCTCGGCGGATGCCCGCGTTCCTTTTCCGGCGTCGCTGTAGATTTCTTCTATGACGAGAAATTGCGATAGGCCGACGGGTTTGCCCATTTTGTAGTCTAAAGCTGGTTCAGGCTTTACTAGGATTTCGAATTTTTCCCCGCTTTTTGAAATTCGAGCCGTAGTGAATGTTTCACTCATCGGCTAACGGCCTTTTTCGAGGAATCCAGCCGTTTGATATGTTTCTCTACTTCTTCCGGCGGCATTTTAGCAAACTTCTTGGTCGCTGCAGGTACAGTAGCGATGCGAAGTTTCTGCGCGTCCAACTTGTCTTCCAAGACTTTGCTCATGCACTTGATAGCAAGGAGGATTGCATCATCAAGGCTCATTGTATCCTTGTATTCCGCTTCGAGGATTTCGTTTGCGGCATCTCCCCCGGCGCCGATCGCCAGAGCTTTGAAAGCAAAGAATGCTCCACTCGGGTCGGTCCAGAAAAGTCGGCTTCCCTTGCGGTCCAACCCTCCGAAAAGCATTGAAAGACCGAATGGGCGGACACCTGCATGTTGTGTGTAGAGTTGCTTTATCTCGCCAATTCGCCTCGTCAGCACTTCGATATCGATTGGTTCGTCGTACAGTAAACGGTTCGATTGGGCGTAAACTCTTGCTTGATCGACTAGGATATGTGCGTCGCAATTCAAACCCGCAACCGCAGCGCCCACGTGCTCATCGATTTGGAAGATCTTCCACATGAAGTTCGGATCCTGTAGCTTGGAGGTGGGCCTTTCCTCTGCGGCTAGGACGATCCCTTCAGGGCAGACGACGCCAAGAACCGTCGCGCCCCGCTTGACGGTTTCAGATGCATACTCGACTTGAAACAGTCGCCCGTCAGGCGAGAATACAGTGATTGCGCGGTCGTAAGCGCCTGGAACAGCAAACATTGACAAATCAATTCACCTAAAGCGAAATTGGCCCTTTCAGTAAGTTTCTCCAATAAAACCCTTGAGGTACAGCACATTGACTACTAAATCTGTGACTGGATGACCAATCACTAAGTCACGGAACGGCAAACGCATAGGCTGTAATCGTTTGCGCGCATCGTTTGATGTGGGGTCCGCCCGTCGCTGAGGTCGTCATATCTTCAGCAAAAAGATCTGACTGGGACTGGCTTCTTCATCCCCGGACTCAAAGCATGTTGCCCGAAAGAAAAAGTTACCTTGGCCTTCTTTTTCCAAGAGCCTTTATCGTTCCAGAAACGCCAACAACCAACGGCGTGATAGGGGTTCCGGCGGCTTCGGAAATCAGGGTAACCGCGGCTTGAAGCTCGCTTGCCGCGCCGGCTCTGCAGGCCACAATAGCGCGTGATCCTACTCCGTCAAAACGTAGAACCTTAGGGTCAATTCTGCACAGGCCGATCTCGCCAAAGTTCCTCCGAACTGAATCAATAACAGCACTTCCAAACTGGTCCCGTGATACAGGTTGGTCCGAAACAACTTTGACTAGGATGTAACGCTTTGCCATTATCGTTAATGCACCTTGGGTAAAACGACACGCACTCCTTCTTCTACGAATTGCGGTGAACGATGGGCTAAGTTGCGTTTGATGATCGAAAGGGGTGTTAAGGATACGCCAGCAAGGGCCTGCATTTCCGATAGACCCATCGCGGAGGCGAGGGCACAGATTTGAAGCGGGCTCCTAACTAGCTCTGGATGGTTACATCCACTCGATAGGGCTACTCTGAGCTTGTGCTCTCGAGCAATTGCACACTGTTTCATGATTGCAGAGAGCACTTCACCTCTCGATTCCTTAAGGAGCGTGGAGACTAGGTTGAATTCGATGGCTCCTCGAAGAAGGTTGGCGAGTGGATGGGTGAATCTGACAGCTCTGTTCGTGTGGTCAAAGTAAATGACGTCGACTCGTCTATCCCTGCAAGCGACGGTTGCAACGCGAGAGTTAACGCACTTCACCGCGACAACATCGTATGAATTCCTGAACCGTCGCAGCAACCGAAGCAGTTCCATTCTCGAAGTTGAAGTCAAGTCTATTCGGAGCGCAGTCTCAAGTCCAGCCTCATGGAAGATATTCCTCAATAAGGTAATCCTCTCACGCAGCAAGCCAGTAGGAACCGTTAATCCTACAGCAGAGTAACCAGCGATTCTTATCAGCTCAGCCATTCGCTTGCATGAGCTTTCGTCCTCAACTCGGGGAATTACGTGCAGGTCTACGTACTTCGCCAGACTACTCAGCTCCCAAGATTGTCTTCATGAGTACCATGGCTTCGCCGCTTAGGCGATTGAACTTCAATCGGACACGAATTGGATCCTCTTCCCCGAGCTCGACGACTCCACCGAACGCCTTCTGTTTATCAATTCTGACGTAAAGGTTGCCTTCCATGTCCGAGTGGAGAGCGAGGTCTCTCTCGATCCGCAGTTTCTCGCTCTTTGTCAGATGACGAAAGAAGCTGGTTGTGAACTCTTCAACCTCTGCAGGCTTTGTAAGCCTTGCCTCAAAAGTGGTGATAGGGTTCCTGTAGTGCCCCTCCAAGTACCTTCTCGTGAAGAGCTGCCGCCCCCTCAAAGATTCAGGCAAAATTGCTGTAAGCGCAGCCTGAACCTTCTCGAGATCGTCCGTCGCGTGGGCGATTGCGCTTATCTCAACGGACTGGACGGCATATGTATTCAACTTGAACACCGGGCTCTTGTTCGCACTTATTTGCCACATGGTTGAATAAAAGGCGGGGCTCCGGCTACGTCAGATTTCAAGTATAAACTGGTGGTTGCGGTCAGACGCGACTTGGATATGGGGAAGGGTAAGATTGCTGTACAGGTCGGCCACGCGGCCATCACGGTTGCTGAGGAGACGCGCAGGCAACATCCAGACTGGTGGAGGGAATGGTTCCACGAAGGGCAGGCGAAGGTTGTAGTCAAGGTAAATTCTGAAAGCGACCTGCTCGAACTTAAGAGGAGTGCGGAGGAATTAGGTTTGGCTTCAGCGATAATCCACGATAGCGGCCTCACTCAAGTAGAGCCAGGCACTCCCACGTGCGTAGGTATCGGTCCGGCACGCGCAGAGCTTGTTGATAAGATAACGGGCGAACTTCCATTGCTCTAGCCTTCAAGCCGTTACAAGCCTAGAAGCCACTACATTTTGTCCTAACGCAGCCTTGCGAAGCCTATCATCCTTGGTCAAGTTCACAAAGTAAACAGGTATGCGATGCTGTGCTGCTGCCAGAGATTCTCTTATTTTCCCCGCCATTCCCCCAGTCACGTCCGGCGTGGTTCCCGAGGTCACTTTTGAAACTAGGCGAGCGGCCGAAGTCGGAGTTAGGGAGTCGATAAGCTGAGCCTTTGAGTTACGGTTCGGGTCGAAGTTGAATACTCCGTCAACGTCAACGGCGTAGACCAACCTCTTCGCCTTGAGCCTTACTGCGATGAATGCAGCGATCTGGTCACCAGAGAGTACTGAGAAGCCATCGCTAAGATCCGGCACTATGTCGCCCCCTGTAATTGGAACGCAGCCTAGACGTAACCAGTTCGTTAACGGCTTTAGTTCCGCTGAAACGATTCTTCCTTTCTTCATGATGACGAAATCGGACGTAAGAAACGGGATGACGGGAACTTTATGCTCTAGGAAAATTTCGTCGAGTAGGCCTTCCCACTCCAACAGTTTGAACTTTGTAAAACTCAGTCCTTTGAGTTGCTTGGGACTTCTCAGGCCGCGTTGGAGTCCGTATTTTCTAACTGGAATGTGGCCATAGCTTCCCGCCCCGTATACTAAGACAACTGAGCAATGTTCTCGAATTTCTGCAATTTGTTTGGCGGCCTTATGGATTGCGGGGATTCGCGGGGTGTAGATTCTTCTCTTATCGGTGAGGGCAGAGCCCCCTAGCTTTATGACAACTAACGGCTTATCCAATGTAACCGCCTCAGACATAGGCGGAAGAGTGAGCATTAGTCTCGAACGTAGAGACCATTAGCGCTTCGACGCTGATCCTACGCAATTGCGGAGGAGGGGTTGTCTGGGTCACGCAATATCGTTTCAAACCAGTGGTGCATCCCGTCTTCCCAAACGTAGTACGAGTTTAGGACTCGAAGGTTTGGGAACTTCTTCTTTGCTTTCTGCTCGGCAATATTCTTCAAGCTCATAGCTCGTGTGTACTTCGTCACGCCGAGGGCTTTCTGCCTCCGACCTGCCCTAGGGCGCGGCTTGCGGGCTCCCCCCTTCCTTATGCGAACGCGAACGACGACGTACCCCTGCTTAGCCTTGTAGCCAAGAGCCCTTGCTCGTTCAGGCCTTGTAGGGTACTCAACCCTGTGAACAGTTGGTTCTCTTCTCCATTTAATGGCGACTTGCCGGAGATACTGTTGTAGGTCCGTTTTCTCTCGCTGATTCCACGTCTGAATCAAGTACTTGTACGTGCCCATGGGATATTTCGACCGTAACCAATTATTGTGAAGCTTTAAGGCAAATGGTGTTTTTCTCTGAGCTTCCGGCAGTTTGACAGCCGCGCTGCTATTTAAGTGACTTGCAACCTAGGAAAGGAAGTTGAGGAATGAAATCAACCGACGAATCATTAAGGAAAGCATACCTACCCGCACAACTTGCACTGAAGTACCATCCGTTTTACCGCGGGAAAATTGAGATTGTTCCAAAGTGCCCCATTCGCTCATTTGACGACTTCGCGATTTGGTATACGCCCGGTGTTGCCGAGGCTTGTGAGGCAATAAAGGCTAGGCCTGAGGCAGTTTACGAGAACACGAACAAGTGGAATACCATAGCCATAGTGACCGATGGCTCTAGGATCCTTGGCCTAGGTGACATCGGGCCAGAAGCAGGGCTCCCCGTCATGGAGGGGAAGGCCTTGCTGTACAAGTATCTTGGCGGCATAGATGCTTTCCCTATCTGCCTCGGAACCAAGAAGACCGAAGAAATAGTTGCGGCTGTGAAATGGATTCAACCCTCGTTTGGCGGGATTAACCTGGAAGACATCGCTCAACCCAAGTGTTTCGAAGTGCTCGATGCCCTTCAAGGGCAGCTCGACATCCCCGTGTGGCATGACGACCAACAGGGAACCGCCACCGTGGTTCTCGCGGGCTTCGTCAATGCGCTCAAAGTTGTTGGAAAGAAAATGTCCGAGGTCAAAGTGTCAATGATTGGGGCAGGCGCCGCAAATGTCGCGCTCGCTCGTCTTTTGATCTCGGCTGGAGCGAATCCAGGCAACCTTGTACTCGTAGATAGTAAGGGCATACTTCACCGCAATAGAAAGGACCTCGAACACGCCTCGCCAAAGAAATGGAAACTCTCCCAAACCACTAACGCGGAAGGAAGGGAGGGAGGCGTTGACGTCGCCATGGCTGGGACGGATGCCTGTATCGCGCTCTCCACCCCAGGTCCAGGAGTTTTGACAAAGGAGCAGGTTTCCAAAATGAGTGACGATGCCATCGTCTTTGCTTGCGCGAACCCAATTCCGGAGATTTGGCCTTGGGAAGCGGAGGAAGGAGGTGCAGCAGTTGTCGCAACTGGGCGTTCTGATTTTCCCAACCAACTCAACAATTCACTAGGCTTCCCTGGAATATTCCGAGGGACCATCGACATTCGGGCAAAGACGATCAGTGATGAAATGTGCCTAGCAGCGGCGTACGAACTGGCCAAAGTTGCAGAAGAGCGTGGCCTATCGGCGAAGAACATTATTCCTACGATGGATGATTGGGAAGTCTTTCCGCGTGAAGCCACAGCAGTTGCTGAGAAGGCGATTGAGCAAGGTGTTGCGAGATTGAAGCGGACGCATGACGAATTGTATACGAGCGCTAGGTCGATCATTAAACGTGCGCGCGAGCAGACGCGGTATATGATGAAGGGCGGGTTCATCCAAGAGTTTCCAACCTGAGTGGCGGTAGAACGTTCCAGTTCTGGACTTGGGGAGCTAGCCTTTAATCCCGTATTCTACTGGCAAGAATTTCACGGTGTCTTAGACTATGCCTAATCGAACCATAGCGGTGATCGGTGGAACAGGCGATCAAGGTTTTGGATTGGTTCTCCGGTGGGCTAAGGCAGGGGAGACGATCATCATAGGGTCCAGGCAGCAGCAAAAAGCTGAGGACGCCGCCAAGAAGGCTCGAGATATTCTCGGAGGCAACCCCCCAGTTTCAGGTATGGAAAATCCGAAGGCTGCAGCCGCAGCGGACATAATCGTCATGTCGGTCCCCTTCGCAGCCCACGTGGATATGATTAAGTCAGTTCACGATAGCATCAAACCAGACGACGTATTCGTGGACGTCGTGGTTCCCCTCTCCACAGCCGTAGGAGGCGGCGCGTCTACAGCGCTCGGAGTGTGGGAAGGTTCAGCCGCGCAACAGGCGGTTAGGCTTCTTCCACCTCACACTAAGATCGCGTCCGCATTCCACAACGTGGTCGCGGAGTCACTTCAAGACATTAGCAGGGATCTAGATTCGGATGTGATAGTCTGCGGCGATTCCCTCGAGGTAAGAAATGTCGTCATGGATCTTGCTAAAAAGATACCCGGCGTTAAGCCTATTGATGGGGGACGCTTAGAGAATTCGAGAATAGTGGAACAGATCACAGCACTTCTCATCGGCATAAATATGCGTTATAAAGTCAAAGGCGCAGGGATCCGGATCACAGGCCTCCCCTCGGGAAGCTAACCCGCCGCAGGAAATTCGCATTTGCCTCGCATCGTCGGTGTCGTTGGAAAACCAAACGTTGGAAAAAGCACATTCTTCAGTGCGGCTACGCTAGCACATGTCCCGATCGCTAACTATCCTTTCACAACGATAAAGCCCAACATTGGGATGGGATACGTCAGGACGCCCTGTGTGCACCCTGAGTTCAATGTCACCGACTCGCCCGGCAACTCCACGTGTGTCAACTCGATACGCCTAGTGCCAGTTGAACTCGTTGACTGCGCCGGGCTAGTTCCAGGTGCTTGGCAAGGCCGAGGTCTAGGAAACCAGTTTCTCGACGAAATTCGTCAGGCGGATGCACTCATCCATATTGTGGACGCCTCTGGCGGAACCGATTCTGAAGGAAAACCGTGCGACCCGGGGACCCACGACCCCAAGGAAGATGTGCGTTTTCTAGAACATGAACTGGACATGTGGCTTCTCCAGATTGTCAAGAAAGAATGGGACCGAGCCGTGAGGCAAGTCGAAGGGGCCAAAGGTGACCTTCTTCCAATCTTAGAAGACAAGCTGAGCGGGCTCGGGATCCGCAAGGACCACTTGTTCTCAGCCAAGGCTAAGACCAAACTTAATTTTGAGAAACCCAGCGCCTGGTCCGATGAGAACCTGCTTGGCCTAATTACGGAACTTCGTAAGGCTTCGAAGCCCCTGCTGATCGCAGCCAACAAAATGGACGTCCCACCCGCTGAAAAGAACCTGGAAGCGTTGAGAGCAATGGGCTACATGGTGGTTCCCTGCTGTGCCGAAGCTGAACTCGCCCTGAGAAGAGCTGCTGAGAAAGGAATCGTCTCCTACGTTCCAGGTGACGGTAATTTCGGAATAAGCGACAAGGGCAAGCTCTCAACCGAACAGGTCGACGCCCTTACGAGAATAAAGGAACAAGTCCTCATACCGTTGGGGTCGACGGGAGTTCAGGAAGCGTTGAACTTAGCTTTCTTCAAACTTCTCCAGATGGTGACAGTGTATCCGGTCGAAGACCCCGAGAAGCTTACCGACCATAAGGGCAGGGTTCTCCCCGACGCATACCTCGTCCCATACGGAACGACAGCGAAACAATTCGCCGGGGTGATTCATTCTGACTTGGCGGAAGGATTCCTTTACGCAACTGAAGTCAGGTCGAAGATGCGAGTGGCGGATGACTATGTTTTGAAAGATAGAGACGTCATCTCGATTACAAGCACGAAGAGACACGCCTAGCCCACTAGAATTACCTTCGCTTCGCCGCAGGCTTTTTCACGAGTGATTGCCTCGCGAATACGACCTGCCCCGACTTGACATCTTCCAAGATGACGGTACCAGGGCCGATGTGCGCGCCTGAACCGATTCTGATTCCCGGCATGATGTTTGCGTTTATTCC
>JBAVCK010000176.1:0-1801 GCA_049586635.1 Bathyarchaeia archaeon | reverse complement strand
ATGTAGCAGTGTTCTCGGACGAGCTTCTTGAAATTTTCAACCTCGCCTGCTTGCACGGTGTGGGTTTGGTCTAGGAAATCTGCCTTATACGTTCCGTCCGGTTGGAGCACAATGGGCGTAAGGACCTTGCCGGTCAGGTCTCCTCCCATTATCAACCAATTCGCGTTGAAAACCTTGGCCGAGTTTAGGAACTTTCGCCAAACTGTCTCGTTGCCGTGGAAGTCGGAAGCAAATACGATTCTCACTTTCGCCAAAGAGAACCAGGAACCTAAGGGCTTACGATGAGTATTTCAACTTTGACCGTGTATACCGTGATTGGCACTAGTCGCGTTGGACTTCCTCAACTACGTTGTACCATTTGACGGACGGCCCAACTTTAGCACGTAGCCTCCACTGAAGCGTCTTAGGCTCCTTCTCTATCCTATCCTCGAGCTTCTCGATACGTTCACTCACGACGGCCTTCTCCGATTTGCTCAAGGCTTCATATTTACCCAAGAACTCCTTGACTTTACCGAGGTTTACATTGACTGTATAATTGAAGCCCCACTCGTTCGCCAGGACTTTGGCGACATAATCGGCGTTTATGACTTCTTTATCGCCCTTGCCAACGTCGTGTTCTGTGAGCAGTATAATCGTGTCCTGGATGTCTTTTTCGTTAGTCTGCACGATCTGAAGCTTCTGGAGTAGAAGTTCGGCTAGGGGGACGGTCGGGGAGTCCATTTCCAATCTGTCCTTGTAGTCTATAACATGGCACATTTCGAGTTTATCGAGGAAGACATCGATTGCCTTGTTTCCTTCTTTATCGTTGAAAATCTGCCTGTGCCTTCCCGTGGCCCCAGTAAGCATGAGAGAAATGTAGGGCTCATATCCCAAGTCAACAAACAGGCTCTTTGTGAGCGGGCGAAACTTGCTGTATGTAACGAAATCCATGTCGTGCTTTGGAACTCGTTTGAGCTTTTCATACAAGCCACTATGGGTCGGACAGTGCATTCGAATTGCCGCGCCGCCTAAAATTCTCAAAGGAATTTTTCGTTTGTCGGCTTCAGAGGTTATTCGCCGAATCTCCTTCTCGAAATCGCTAAAAGTTGCGAACTCGCCCAAACAGTAACTCATCCTGAACTATGTCGCATTTCTTGTTGTTTCGTGAATTGTGATTTGTGTTTCCACATACCACATGGAGGAGATATCTTCAACCGCTATTAAATTCATCGACGCATCCCCCATAAACTAGTGTGGTCGGCTGGAGGGCTTCTGATGTCCCGCCGAGTATTTCTCAGTGCGAGTTTTGTTAACACCCGACTGTAAATCGCTTCGGAAATTTCAGGGATTCACTTAACGGTTCACGGTTGTATTGCGGCGGGTAATTGTCGAGCAGCGACACATCT
The DNA here is from genome assembly GCA_049586635.1 of Bathyarchaeia archaeon. Taxonomy (GTDB): domain Archaea; phylum Thermoproteota; class Bathyarchaeia; order 40CM-2-53-6; family 40CM-2-53-6; genus FEN-987. The sequence goes on along the minus strand of JBAVCK010000176.1, from coordinate 416 downwards.
TCAACGCAAAACACAGCGACCAAAGGTTCGAACCTTAATTTGACAGTCAGCATGACATCTACTTGTTTATCGTCTCTTGAGGTTACGTAGAAGTGTCCGTGGAGAAACAGAAAGCCCTCGCGTTATCGTTGACCGGTAGAGTGCTCTCTGAAAACATGCTGACGAATTATCTGTGGGTAATCCCGCTCGCTGCAGGATTTGCAGGTTGGGAAATAGTCACACGGTTCAGCCTCATTCCACAGTCGAACATGCCAACGTTCTCAGGCGTGTTGGGTGTCTTCTTCCTGTCCGTTCAAAATCCAGCCTTCCTGCTCCGTATTGGGCATAGTTTTCTCACTTTGATTTGCGGCCTATTGCTCGCCTTCTCAACCGCGCTGCCGATTGCTTTCGTAGCGGGAAGCAAGAACAAATTCGAC
>JBAVCK010000175.1:0-3601 GCA_049586635.1 Bathyarchaeia archaeon | reverse complement strand
CTGGAGAGAATGTCCCTTTACCAAAGAGCCAATAGTAGTAGTTGCAAAGGTTGGCCAGACCACCCCCTATGCACCCTGTCATCCCTTTTGTTGGTAGAGTGGTGATGTTAATGCCTGAAGGTGGTTCGAGGAAACCAGCGTACAGATACACCTGGTCACCTACATGAACGACCGGAGCGGACGGATTCCTAGTAACGTTGAAAGTTATGGTGGGGATCGAAATAAATGGGGCAACGGACGCGCTCACCTGCGGTGTAACCTGGATGCTTTCGAGGGCGTTGAACGTAGACGCAACCGGCTGGCCACCAACAAATTCCTGAGCACCCACAAGGTACCTGCCAGCATTTTGGTAGACGTGAGTCAGAGTTGAAGTTGTGTTGGCCTCCTCGCCGTCCCCGAAATAAATGGTGGCGATTCCATTGGATTCAAGACCGTAAACGTTGAATGTGATGCTTGCCCCCTGAACCGCGACGAAGGTTGATGGCGCAAGCGAAATTGAAGGTGCTGGTCGGCGCGAGAGATACACGGTCGCGACTGCAATACCAACGATTAATACGACGATGATCAGTACAGCGGTCGATTTCCGAGTAGTCCTCATGAAGGAAGACTCCTCATGAAGAAATGGTCGATTGCTTCTTGTAAAGCCACTCCTTTGTCCTGCCCTAAACCACCGTTGCGAGCATACAGAAATTACGTCGAAGGATACGACACACACTGTAATTATCGCAGGAAATCCCAGTTGAACTTTTCACATGCCCATCTTTCAAGAGTAAGGAGAAGATCAGGCTGAAGAGGAATGAATGAATGATTGCGAAGAGGACGAAACTGAAAGACTAGGGAACCTCTCGCTACTGTTCATCGGAGCGCTTTCTAGTCGGTTTCCCGGGTTCGAGATACGAAATCAATCCAGCTGTAAGTTCGTAGGCCGCTTTGCCGTGCGCAATTATAACCTCATGGTCCTGAGCGCTCAGGTCTCGCATGTCTGGCGTGACAAACTCGCGTAATTCAGCTGATAGCTGGTGCATTCGGCCTCTAACATAAGCAGCCCAAACGCCGGAGTATTGTGAGTCGAGTTCCAAGAGTTCTGTTGATAGCCCTTTGGCAAATCTTTGCATAGCTTTCATATTTTGCGATTGCCATCGATGATCTCCTAGTACAACATTCTGTTCCCAGGTGGCTGTGAAACGTCTAAGAAGAGGCAACAACTCTTCCAAGAAATCGCTTCCGGTCTGTTCGGCTCTCAATACAGCATCTCGCTCGTTTTGACTCTTTCAGGCGCGTGCTTTGTCGGATTCTCTCATACGCTGTACACGTTTTTTGGAGTCATCGTTTTGGAGTCTGGCCAGTTTGTCAATCTCATCGAGTAGAATCTTGAGTTCCAGATTGTAATGGCCGCATTTCGGGCAATTCTCGTTGCCCTTCAATCTTTCTCTTTGTTCAATTAGCCTGCTTACAATGCCATCCTGAACTTCCAATGTAAGGTCAACATCCTTGCACAAAACGGGTATTTTGGACTTGCGTTCCAGAATACAGTCAGCCCAACATGCGTCCTTCTATGCGCATTGAATGTTCATTCGAGAAACCCGCTAGCAGATTGCGGATCAACCCGGTCGGTGTCAGAACGTCTAGTGGCGGAGCTACAATTGCAGCACTTGTTGCAGTTCCCGCATGTTCCACAGAGGTAGCAGGTTGATTAATGGCAAGTGGGGCATAACCGGTTTTCAAGTCCCTTACCGATTTCTCTCAAGCCTACCGCACCCTGCCGGTCGCTTGACCCGCTCTACTCGCCATTCTCTTCCGTTTCTTCTGCCATTCAGGTCGAGTCAAATCAAGACCCCGTGCAAGAGAAACAATAATACACTGTGAACTGAAGAACCTTTCCTGTCACGCTTTCCCTCGGATTTTTCGAAGAGCATGAGGGTTACTAAATCGTATGACCAAAAGGAATTGCGAAAAAGAATTACAAATTCCTAGCTGCGTGATATGATTGCCTCAATCTCAAGAGAATAAGACGAGAACAAGAAAAAGAAGGAAGACGAAAAGAGCTCACAAGTAGAGCTAAGGGTTGCTACGGGCCTACTATGTGGTTAATATAGCACGGATTACATACAGGTTACCAGAGGTAACAGCCGGCAACCATGTGGCTTAAGGCCGCACAATCTTGAGGCTCTCTAAGACGAGGTCTCTGATTATAGGTTAAGGTCGTTACCTCACGCACACAAGTTAGAATTTGATGATCTAGAATGTCCTCACAAGGAATGCAAGTAATGATTCTGAGAGAAGGCTCTCAACGTACTACCGGGAAGGATGCGCAGCGAAACAACATACTCGCCGCCAAAGTCATCACTGAAACCATCAAGACCACGCTCGGCCCGCAAGGGATGGACAAAATGTTGGTTTCGGGTATGGGTGATGTAGTCATAACAAACGACGGCGCCACCATAATGAAAGAACTGGATGTTCAACATCCCGCCGCCAAGATGCTAGTAGAGGTAGCGAAGAGCCAAGACAGTGAAGTAGGCGATGGTACGACCACCGTCGTTGTTCTCGCCGGCGAACTTTTGACTCGAGCTGAGAAGCTTCTTGACCAAGAAGTTCACCCGACCGTCATCGTGGAAGGCTACAAGAAGGCTTCCGAGAAAGCCTTGGAGATCCTACAGAACCTATCAATTGACATAAAACCTGACGACGAAAAGATGCTCAAACTCATTGCAATGACTTCGATGGGCACAAAGGCAACGGTCGGAACGAGCGAACACCTCGGAACACTAGCCACGAAAGCCATCCACCAAATCATGGAAGAAAGAAACGGCAAAATTACCGCCGACATAGATCGAGTCAAGGTCTTGAAGAAAAAGGGCGAAAGTATGGAGCAAAGCGAACTCGTCAGAGGAATCGTTGTGGACAAGGAAATCGCACACCCCCAAATGCCGAAACAAGTACGAAACGCAAAGATCGCCCTAGTCAACGCGAAACTCGAAATTGAGAAGACCGAATTCGACGCTAAGATTAACATCAATTCCCCAGACCAAATGAAAGGCTTCCTCGACGAAGAAGAATCGATGCTCCGCGAAATGACGGAGAAGGTGGCAAAGAGTGGGGCAAACGTAATCTTCTGTGAGAAGGGTATCGACGATATGGCGTTGCACTTTCTCGCTAAGAAGAACATAATGGCCGTTAAGAACGTCAGTAGCGGCGATATGGAGAAACTTGCCAAAGCCACCGGCGGAACAATACAAGCCAGCACGAAAGACATACCCTCCGAAGGGCTCGGTGAAGCAAAACTCGTTGAAGAAGTGAAGATTGGAGACGATAAACTCGTCTACGTTCGCGACTGCAAAGACCCACACGCGGTCACCGTAATGATCCGAGGCGGTTCCGACCATGTTGTAGACGAAGCTGAGCGCTCATTCCACGACGCCCTCTGCGTAGTCAGGAACGCCGTTGAGGATGGCAAGATCGTTGCTGGTGGAGGAGCCCCAGAAGCTGAAACAGCGAAGCAACTTCGCGACTACGCTCTAAAAGTGGGAGGCCGCGAACAACTCGCCATCGAAGCCTACGCCGAGGCACTGGAAGCCATCCCCCTCACAATAGCTGAAAA
>JBAVCK010000174.1:0-4977 GCA_049586635.1 Bathyarchaeia archaeon | reverse complement strand
CGCGGCGTGGACCCGTCCGAGTTAGAGTTGATACCAAGGTTCAGGGAAGCAACGCGCGGCAACTAAAGATCTAAGATAAACCTCACAGTCGTCGCAGCCCCATTTCGAACGATTTCCATCTTGTGAACGGTCACGGCTTTCACCTCAACTTTGGCCCCGTGCTTTTGCTTCTTGTAGGCCTCCCCATAGATCTCTGCATTCGCTTGAAGTCGGTTCGACTGCATCCTGCTCAGAGTCACTTTGAACTTCGAAAACACCTTGCCTTCAAGCTCGAACTTGAGCAGCAAGGACTCCAGCCAATTATGTAGAAGTGCAACTTCGTCAGCCCCGGTAACTTCCATGTCTTCAACATGCTCGGGCGAGATTGCTTTCAAATCGCACATGGTGTCAAAAAGCGCCATTGCAGCATACTCAAAGGCTTCCTCCAATGTTGAGCCCGTCGCCTCAATGTATGCGTCAGTCGTGTGTGGGAGGAATGTGTAACCCGCTGCTGACACTAGAAGAGGCCCCTTCGAGGTTTCATCGGTCGCAAGTTGTCTCGGAACTTAAATAGGAATCGCCTTCAGGGATACCTAGCCGGGATGGCCGAGCGGATTAACAGTGAGAACTCGATCTAGAGGCGCAGGCCTTGAGTGAACGATTCAACGCAAGCCTGTGGCCCTTGCGGGCCTCGGGGGTTCGAATCCCTCTCCCGGCGCCAACTACCCAGCAGTTTGCTGAAAATTGAGGAGAACCAACAAACGATGAAGAAAACACAGGCTCTCGTAATCATTCTAGGTCTACTGACTCTCATTTCGCTGCTGCCTACCCCAGCCCACGCCGCGGCAAGCTTACGAACCGATCAACCCCTCTACACGACAAGGGATAAACAGGCTACGCTCCTTGGGTCAGGGCTTTCGCAAGGAGTGACATACTACATTTGGACGATGAGCCCCGCAGACAACAGAACGCGTTTCACAGGAACTAGCTTCTCTCCTGTCTCTGGTGGGATGGTGCCACCGGGCATCGCCCTCCCACTAAGTGCAAATGCTTCCCTCGGAACATATTCAGTCAGCCTCTCAAATTCCGCAATCGTTGATGCTTCGCAAGCGACCGCGCACTACGGGGTTTGGGGACCACTAAGGCCGCTGTATCAGCGAACGCAGTCTGTACAGATTGTTGGAGGAGGCCTGTTTCCTGGAACGAGCCTTAGGTTAACAATTCGTGATCCTGCCGGGAATTACATTCATCAAGCTACTCTCGCCTCGACGGCCAATGGCGATTTCAACCACACATGGAGAGTGGCTGCAGATGCAATTACAGACGTGTATACTGTCTTCGTAGACGGTACAGGAACCTACGACAACGCACAACAAGACTACGTGTCCGAATCCAAGTGCACAGTGACGCAGGCCGTATTGACCCCAAAGATCCTTCAACAACCGAAACAGGTTTACCAGCGTACTGAACAGGCAGCGTTTTCACTAGCGCTTCAATATCCTGACGGAAGCCCTGTCCTTAAATCAAAACCTGGAGTCCAAACAGTCCTGCTCTTGCAGGAGCAAGTTACCGTGGCTTACGCTTCGGTTTCCTTGGTTGACTCGGTGAACGGAATCTGGATGGCAAGCGCCAGGATCCTTGCAAACGGGACATCTGCCGGGAAATACAGATTCGAGTTACCGGCAATGTCGTTTGATGACGGTTCCGGAAACAAGGGTGGGCTTACCGATACGTTTTCAGATTCTTTCCAGGTCAGAAATGCGAGTTTAGTCATCCGAAGCGAGGTGAATGGAACACAGATCCAGATACCCTTCGGGCAGGTCAGCATAATTTCGAAAGTGACTTACCCAGATGGGACACTGTTGACGAACGGAACTGTTCGATTGGTAGTCTCTACCGGATCGACCGTTTCGGAACTAGATTCCGTCTATGACCCGACCATACAGGCGTGGCGAGCCTCGTATCCGAGTTCGTTCTCTGACCTTTGGCGGGTTGGAACTTGGACATTTAGAGTCAATGCCGCGGACACGTTTGGTAATTCGGGGACTGCTACGTACGACGTGGCGGCGCAACCATACCTATTCATCGCCATAGTGGCGGTTCTAGTAGCCGCGGCGTTGTTCGGTCGGTGGACACTCACTCGTTACGGAAGAAGAGTATACTTCCGTGTCAGAAAGATAATTCAGAGATTCAGGCCCGGCAGGGTTCGTTGAATTCTACTGAAGAATTCCGCCCGTATAGCCGTGAACCGTGAGTTCCCTTCTTTGCCCACGCCATTCAAAAATGAATGAATACATAGGCATCAAGTACTGCTCCAGCTGCGTAATTTGAAAGCGATTGCTAAGAATCTTCGAGAACGCCGTTGGCGGCTTCACAACCATAGCATGAAGCTTTCTAATCAAGTCCTCCTTGGTAATCGAACCCGCGCCTAACTCTGCGTTCGGAAAATCCCTCTTCAACTGATCAATCGTCACTCGTTGAAGCGGCAAATTGCGATCGAAAAAGGCTTCGGCCTCAAGGTTTTCCTTACCGTCGGCGTCCACGAAAATCGAGCCCTCGTTGTACATGTATGCAAGCTCTGTAACATCGCCCAGGCGAATTGCCTTCGTGGTGGCCCACTCCTTTTTTCCGAGTAGGCGTTTGGCGAGGTTAGTCAAACCCTGCGAGTCAACTTCCTCTCGCCCTAGTAGGTCGCGTATTTTGCCTTCAACCTCCACGGCGACCACATCTTCAGGTAAATCAATCTTGTAGGAATTGCCCCGGAAGTAGAAGCATTCATGGTAGCCTTTGACTCTCCAAAAGGGCACCAATTTCAACCGCGAGTTCGTCAATTGCACGTCTTGGTCTTTAGGTTTCACGAATGAGAAGACCCGGTTCCTGAACAATGCCCGTTTGCGCCCTTCGGCAATTTTGGTTAATTCTTCAAACGGCTTCGGTTGCAGATAGTAAATTTCAGGAGCTATCTTCTCAGGGGCCCAGCCGTTTCCAACCCGTGAGTCCTCGAAACCACCGGCTGACTGGAAGAGAGTTTGGAATTCGTTTATTGTTGAGTCGAGAAGCCGCTTGATCTCCTCGAAGCGGTCGTCTGCGCTCATAATGCGGCCCCAACCGCAACGGAACGGAACTTGGAGGCTGACCTAGGGTTGTACAGTTAGTTTCCCATAGCGGCCCACGTTGAGTTGAGTCTCGCCCCGAAAGCTGTCCACGTAACCATTCTCGATTGCAATGTTGTCGTTGACTTTCACTTGGTCTATCTGCTCGTTCCAAAGGTTTAGCTTGACGGTGCCGGAATCATCGATGATTACCGCAGTCGCGACACGCGACTGTTCGCCCCTACGCGTCGTCACTTCTCTTGCTTCTGACATCTCCTGGATTTTGGCCGTAACGTCGACACGCCTCATCCCAGGCTTTAGTTCAGATATCTTCATTGAAACCGAAAATCTACAACAATGGTTGTGATATTAAACTGTTGCAATTCACCTATGGTTTGGGGATTAACGAATGCATCCGGGTCAGGTCGTCCTTGAACGGGGCTAGGACGATTGGAACCTGAATTTCTACAGGGTCGCGGAGGGTCAAGTTCTTTTCCTTCTTGACTTTCCACACTTCTCGGTTGAATGCAAGCACTTTCTCCGTGTAACGTTTGTGAGCCTTGGACCAAGCCGGCTTGGACAACTTCTGGACATGTATGCTCTTGGGCGAGTAAAGCTGCCGCCATATATGGTCCGTCAAGAACGGCGTTATTGGTGCGAGCAGTAGCAGCACGTTCTTCAGCACGGTGTGTAGGGTGAACCACGCTGCTCTCTGTTGTGACTTTGAAAAAGCTTGACCGTACGCTCTTGGTTTCACCATCTCGGCATAGTGTGAGGCGAAGGTTTCCCACACGAAATCTCTGATTTCTGTGGCAGGGACAAAGAAGTTGTAATCTTGGTATCCAGCGGAGCATTTCTGGACTAAGACCGCCAGTTCTGAGAGTATCCACTTGTCACTGGGAAGCAAGGTGGCGCTTTTGACTTGGGGGAAAGAGGAAATGAATCTGGATAGATTCCACAGTTTTGTTAGAAATTTGTGGGCGGCAGCAATTCGCGCTTCGGAACAACGGAAATCTGAACCGAGGGTTGCTTCGGATGCGTTCCAGAACCTGAAGGGGTCCGCGCCATATTTCTCCAGTATTGGCTCTGGCTCTATGACGTTGCCTTTGCTCTTGTGCATCGCCTCCCCCTGCTCATCCATTCCCATTCCGGTAATCCAAGCGTGCGTGAAGGGAGCTTGGTGGGTAAGTTGGAAACATCGAAGAATGGAGTAATGCAGCCAGGTCCGAACGATGTCCTTTCCCTGTGCCCTAATGCTCGCAGGATAGGTTCGTTTGAAAAACTTCGAGTCCCTCCGAGACTTGGCTATGAACATGGCAGAAACGCTCGAGTCCATCCAAGTATCAAAGGTTCGGCTGTCGCCTTCGAATTCCGTGTGACCGCACGCGGAACATTTCTCGATGGGGGGCGGGTCCCTCCATGGCCTGTAATATTCTCCGCCCGGTGGGACAAATGGCGCCCGACATTTCTTGCAGTACCAGACAGGTATCTCTGTGGCGTATACCCTGCGCCGCGAGATTGGCCAATCTATTGCTATGGAATTTAACCAATCCAGCAAGATCTGTCGGTTGGCGTCGGGGTGAAAAATGATCTTCTTCGCGAGCTGCTTGAGCTTCGGGAGAAAGTCTAGTTGTTTAAGGTAGTACTCCTTCATTGGTATGATTTCGATCGGTGTATGGCTTCGCGAGCAAATCGGCGTTCGATGTATGATGCTCTCAGTCTTGACTAGAAGACCTTTAGCCGCAAGGTCTTGCACGATTCTGGATCTTCCCTCCTCCATTCTCAACCCTCGGTAGGGTCCTGCCGCCTCAGTCAATCTGCCATCTTGGCCTGCGGCTAAGATTTCTGTGAGGCCTAGCTCCCTGAAGATGAGAACATCTGTGTAATCACCGTAACTGCATATCAT
>JBAVCK010000173.1:0-18612 GCA_049586635.1 Bathyarchaeia archaeon | reverse complement strand
CTGTTAGGCTGGTGAATGGTTCGGGGGTTGAAACGTTGGTGGTAGCGCTTCCTTGAACCAGTCGGGTATGTATGGCCAACAGTCTATGACGAGTTTCTGGAAGTTTCCGTCCACCACGTAGAAACCTGCCTTATCATCGTCGGCTCTAATCGCCCGCCCATAAGCCTGAATTACCTCCATCATTGCTTGGTTCTCATACCACCTCCTGTGACCTAACTCCAGACGGCGGCTCGTTCGTCGATCACTGAGGTCCCCGAAAGGGACCTTCAAAAGGATCTGAGTATCGCAGAGCTCGTACTTCCAGTCTTGACCTTCGTTGAACGCGACGGAGACGAATACTTTTCCTCGGGAGCGCATCCACTCCCGTAGCTTCTCTGCTCGGTCACGGCTCGTGTGTACAATTAGGCGTGGTTTCAGGTCTTCGGGAAGGTGCTCGACTAGCGCTCGTTGGTGGCGGTAGCTATGTGAATGGATTGCTACCTTGCCTTTTTCCTTTCTGAGGATCGCCGCGACCATCTTGACTGCTTGGGGCATGTTCTTCTCCCATTCTTGTCTTGACAGGGGGCCGACGGTGGCATCGATTATCGGGCGGTTCTTGACGGGGAATGTACTTGGTGCTTGGAGGACGCAAATCTCGTCCCGTTCGAGAATCGTTGTGAGCCCGGTCAACTCGACGAATTCCTCCGGGTCAAGGATGGTGGCGGAGGAAATTATGTAGTACTCGGCTCGCTTCCAGATGAGTTGCTTCATGAATTCCTTCGCGAATACGGGTTGTAGGAGTAGTTGGTCGTTCCTGATCTGCCAGACCCATTCCGACTGCGAGTTCATGTAGAGGTAGTAGCTGGCGACGTATCGCTCAATGAGTTCCTTGTTCTCGGTTTGTATTACAGAGAGCCCTGAGGCCTCGGATTTCTGTTTCAGTTGCTCCAAGAGTTTGCTTAGTTTCGACTCCAAGTTCTCTAGGAATCTTCCTAGGCCTACGTCCGACTCCACTTCGCGGAGGGCGGGGAGTATTTCGTCGTAGATGTCGTACGGTATCGAGAACGGGGATAGGCGGACTGAGACGTGGTTGAGGCATTGCTCTTCCAAGTTGTGTGCTTCGTCCAGAACCATCAAGGGTCTGGTTCCGAGGTAGGTTTCACTTCGGCCCTCCGTCTGGCCTTCCGAAATGAGGTAAGCGAGGCTGAGAAGGACGCTCGGAGCTTTGAGCGCGCGCATCTTCTGCATCCAGTACGGGCAGATGTCCACGCGTTCGTTGCAGGGGTACTGCTCGGTCTCACATTTCCCGACATGCACACCTCTACTCGGGTTGTAGTAGCATCGGTAGTTCTGTCTGCCTTTGATCTCCACAAATCGCTTCTCCAAAAAGGGGTCTCGCATGATCTGGTCAATTAAGGCGAGTTGGGGTGTTGCATAGAAAGAACGGGTGGCCGATGTGAAGGAGGCGTTTACGTAGGATTTTCCAGCGCCTGTCGGGGCTACGAGGAGTATGCACTTTACGCCGGAAGTGAACGCTTCGACCATCTGAGTGATGGTTTCCTTTTGGTGTTGGCGAAAAGTTCGGCTCGGAAATAGGTCAAGCACGTCCTGCGGAGTTAGTTGGTTTGGATTAATCTCCTTCGAGTGGACGGGTGGTCTGCTCCTTGGCCCACAAGTTGTGCATTGCGTGAGGCCCGCTGGGATGTAAGCTCCACAGTCTCGGCAGAAATCAACCATCACTAGCACCTAACCTAACTGTGGAAGCCGTTAGTTTCCCCTGTGTTCTGTTGGTGTGCGAGACATGGTTCTTAGTTAAATTTCTTGAGGGCTGTAGGATTGTCGATGTTTCCGTTCCTTGGTCTCCCTCATTCGTCCCAAAAGGGGATGGGACGTAACCGTAAAGAATGTCGAACTAAATTGCTGCTTTGAACTTGATGCTCATGCATCGGTTGGTGGTATGTCCCGCTTGTTGAATCCGAGTTTTCGTCGGGTGCTTCCAGCCTATGTTACTCTCTTTCTGTGGAGTGTTTCTTGGTCTGTTACAATCACGGGCCCTGTGCTGCCTCTCTACATTGAATCGCTTGGAATTGGCATCGTCGGATGGAGCACGTTGGCCGCTGCGTTCGCTTTGGGGATGTTTCTTTTCGAATGGGTGTGGGGGAGTCTAAGCGACAGAACTAATCGAAAACATCTCTTGATCTTTTCTCTACTGTGCATGAGTACAGTCTTTGTTCTCTACACCCGTCATGGTTCCTTTTTCTTCTTCCTAATTCTGCAACTACTTTCAGGAGCGGTTGGAGTCGTAATCGGTCCAACAACTAGAACATCTGTTTCGGAGGAATCTTCCCTGACCTCCGCCGGGCTCTATGCGAGTCTTTGGTGGGTTTTTCTCTCAATCGGCAGCATCATTGGCCCTTTAATCGGCACGTACATTGCCCAAACCTGGTCGTTTGAATACTCGTTCTACGCCTCATCTGCGCTGAGTATTCTTTTGATTTTCATTGTGCTCTGGTCGTTTCCTCAGAGCCGCGACCTGGGCCGAAGGTCGAGGAGCATGATTTACGGCCTCAATTCTACGCTGCATAGGCGTTCGGCGCGATTTCTTTTCCTCGCAGCAGTTTTCGCTTTCATGGGGTTCTCTATCGTCCGGACGTTTCTACCTCTCTACGCTTCGGGGCGGATTGGGATGTCGACCGTTCAGGTTGGGACGCTCATTTCAACTGTTGCTGCTTCTCAGTTGGTTGCAATCCTGTTTCTCGGCTGGGTTTCCGACAGGTTTGGCCGAAAGCCCATGGCTATCGTCGTGTTTTTGCTTTGTTCCGGTTCATTCTTGCTCTATCTTGTCGCGGACACCGCGTCCAAGGTTTTCCTTGTTTCCATTGCCGCAGGCCTAGGCCTGTCAGCATCGCTACTGTTGCTCTCCCTCGTACCGGATGTCACGCCCAAGAGAATGTATGGCACAGTCGTAGGAATCTACGGCTCGTGTGAAGACTTGGGTATAATCATGGGGCCTCTTGTCTATGGGTTAGTGTGGACTGCCATTGGGTCCGTATACATTTTTGTTGCATGCTCAATAACGCAAATCCTCGCGGCCGCTTTGGTATTTGCAATTAGGCAACAGCGCTCCAGCAACCGATAGCGGAGCGAAATGATGTCTAGCATATGTTATACACTACCATTCGGGGCGGAACAGTAACTTAGGTCATGGCCGGTAATTGCAAGTTCTCCCACCGCATCCAGCTCATGCAGACAATAGACGCACCCTCACAGCCCACAGCCACACTGAATCTCTCTTCTTATACCCAAACGGACCATAGGGGAGGTTAGGCGTGGTGTAGTTTGGCGAATCCCAAAGCGGCACTGGACACGAGCATGGGCGTGGTCAAGCTGGAGTTGTTCGCCACTGAAACTCCGATCACAGTTCAAAACTTCATGAAACTTTGCAAGAATGGCTACTATGATAACCTAACCTTCCACCGGGTTATTGGCGGTTTCATGATTCAAGGTGGGTGTCCACGCGGTGACGGGTCAGGCGGCCCTGGGTATGTCATCAAGGACGAGTTTGTGGCAAGCCTGAAACATAACGCGCCAGGTATGCTATCAATGGCAAACGCCGGGCCAAACACTGGCGGCTCACAATTCTTCATCACACTCGCACCCACACCTTGGCTCGACGGAAAACACACTATATTCGGAAAAGTTATCGAGGGCATGGATGTCGTGCAATCAATCGGCAAAGTTCGAACGGACAATCACGACCGGCCTCTCGAAGCCGTGAAGCTAAAATCCGCCAACATCATTGAACCATAGGCATCGATCTCTCTCTACATCAGGTTCCTCAATTGGCGTGCGACACGCGCTCTATCGTGCCAGAGAGGCTCTTCTTTTCAGGTATTGGATGAAATGTGGCGGGTCAATTGACTTCGGGCAGGCGTCGGCGCAGTTGAAGACGGTGTGGCATCGCCAGACGCCATCTTCGCATCCGACCAACATGAGGCGCTCGCGTTTGGCGGTATCCCTGCTGTCAGCAATGAAACGTGCGGCTTTCACGAGTGCGGCGGGGCCTGGGTACGATGGGTCGGTCCATGTCATGGGGCAAGATGAGAAGCAGGCTGCGCAATCGATGCAGTCGATGGCGACGTCAATCGCTTGCCTTTGCTTCTGTGATTGGAAGAATTCTCTTTCTGGGTACGGTTCATGGCTTTCGAAGTAGGGTTTCACCATGCCCATTTTTTGGAAGAAGGGGTGAAGGTCAACTACCAAGTCGCGTATGATAGGTAGATGCGGTAAGGGTCCGACGGTGATCGTTGAACCGAGCGTCTCGATCTGGGTCTTGCATGCGAGCCGCTGCCGTCCGTTGATGTAGGTGGTGCAGCTTCCGCATACCGCGCTTCTACACGAATAGCGGAAAGCAAGCGTCCCGTCTTCCTTCTCAAGGGCGTGGAACAAAGCATCTAGAACAGTCATGCCGGGTTTTGTGGGGACCTCGAAGGCGTCATAGTGTGGTTCCGCTTCGTTCTTCGGATCGTAGCGTTGAATCCTTAGGCGAACGGTGCCAGGATGGGGCGTCAATACTTTCTCTCCTCCGGTTGGTACCGAGTTATCGTCACAGGTGAGAAGTCGATTCGGGCGCCGTCGGCCGTCTTGTAGGCGAGCGTATGCTTCAAGAAGTTAGCATCGTCCCGCTGCGGAAAATCGAGGCGCACGTGCGACCCACGTGATTCTTTACGGCTCAAGGCGGAGGCAACTATTACTTCACTCAGTCCCAGCATATCTTCAAGTTCGATTGTGCGGATTAGGTCGAGATTGTACACCTTATGGCCATTTACAGGCCTGAGGTTGCGAAGCCGCATCTTCAGCCCCTTTATCGCTGAGGTTGCCTCTTCAAGCTCCTGTCTGTTTCTGAACAGGAATACCTTGTCGACCATTAGGCTTCTCATTTCTTCGCGAATGGTCCATGGGTCTTCTTCTCCTCCTCCCTTGAAGAGCGCGGAGATGTGTTGCTGCTCTCTTCTCAGCGCGTCCTTGCAGCTTATTTCGTCTGTCCCATCGGCAGGAATACTCTTTGCGAATTTTCCTGCTTCTTCCCCGGCTATTTTTCCGAAGACAACGGTTTCAAGCAGTGAGTTTCCGCCCAACCTGTTTGCGCCGTGCACGCTGACGCATGCGCATTCGCCCGCCGCGTAGAGGCCTTTGACTGTGGTTTCGCATCTCATGTTACAATCCACCCCGCCCATTGTGTAATGCTGGGCTGGCTGGACGGGGATCGTTTTCGTGATCGGGTCGACGGCTGCAAAATCCATCGCAATGTCGCGTATGCCGGGGAGGTTGCTGAGAATCTTGTTCTTTCCGAGGTGGCGAACGTCAAGCTCAACGTAGAGGCCATTTACACCTCGTCCCGCATCGATCTCTTTCTGAATTGAGCGGCTGACAATGTCGCGGGGAGCAAGCTCCATAGCCTTAGGGGCGTAGCGTTGCATGAAGCGCTCGCCTTGGGAGTTCACGAGGTAGCCGCCCTCGCCGCGGGCTCCCTCGGTAATCAAAATACAGGTCGGGTAGAGGGCGGTGGGGTGGAATTGTACAAATTCCATATCTTTCAACGCGACCCCTGCCCGGTACGCCATTGCCATTCCGCTGCCGGTGTTGATCATCGAGTTGGTTGATTTCCCGTAAATCCAGCCTGCACCACCCGTAGCTAAAATGACCGCTTTCGCCCGGAAGGCCTCTACTTCGCCGGTCAGGATATCGAGGGCTACGAGGCCTTTGACGGCGTCGTTCTCAACGATAAGGGAAGTGACGAGCCATTCCTCGTATACCTTCACATTCCGTTTTAGGACCTGCTCGTAGGCTGTGACCAGTAGGTAGTGTCCCGTCTTGTCGGCTGCGAAGCATGTTCGAGGGTAACCTGCTCCACCGAAGGGCCTTTGTGCGATTTTTCCTTTCTCGGTTCGGCTGAAGGGGCAACCCCAGTGTTCCAATTCAATTATCCGGGACGGAGCTTCCATCGTCATGAGTTCGACGGCGTCTTGGTCGGCTAGGAAGTCGCTGCCCTTGATCGTATCGTATGCATGCTTCTCCCAGTTGTCGTCGCGGTTCGCCTCAATGTTACCCAGCGCTGCGTTGATACCGCCCTGCGCCGCCCCCGTGTGTGATCTTAGCGGGTGGACTCGACTGAAGATGGACGTGTCCGCGTAACGGGACGATTCGATTGCTGCGCGGAGGCCTGCGAGGCCACCGCCAACTATGATCACATCATGCGATATCGTACCCTATCCCCTCATCTAGTGAAGACCAATGGCCAGAACCCGTACACCCCGAAGAGAAAAGCGGCAAACCCTAACATCACCAGGCTTACGGACAAGTAATGTCTCCCTTGTGACCCAAGTCCGAAATCCAGTACTATTGACCTCACGCCGTTGAGGCCGTGAAATAGAGCCAGGCTAAGTAGGGTGAGGTCGACGAGCGCTCTCGAAGACGCGGCCCAATCGGTTGAAAAGTTCGACACCCACAGGTGCAGTCCCAGAAAGACCACGAGAAGTACCGCTGTGATTCGTTGAAGAATCCAGAGGCCGACACTTTTCCGCAAACTCTGTTTCATCTCTCGTTTCACCCACCGTGCAGCATTGGCAGAGCGAACGTGATGACGTAGGCCGTTGTGACGATGGCTATGACCATCGTTACCCAGAAGGACAACCTATGTTTCCGAACGCCAATGCCCAAGTCCAACAGCACAATTCGGACACCGTTCAATCCGTGAAAAGCAACAATGCCCAGGATTATCAAATCGAAAGCTACCGTGGTGGAGCCGCCTGTCCAAAACGGGTTTCTAAGCACGTCGAACATCTCAGCCATAGAACCACTCGTGATGCCAAAGTTCGCTTGGGCAATCGCCATGATGTGGGTGAGCAGGAAAAAGACCAAGTAGAGTCCAGACACACGTTGAATCACCCAAGCATACATTCCAAGCCTCATGTTTCGCGGGTTCAGGTCACTACTTCTGTCAACGAGCTTCCTCGTCCACCTAACCAAATTGATTCACTCTCCCCTCAATCCCAGCCATAGAACACAACAGAAGCTGCATAGAGTAAAGCGGCGAAGCAGAGTATTGCCAATCCCGCGAATGCTGCGAAGATTTTCTCGTACCCACCCATGTCAGCAACCATCGCTTCATACAGAAAGGCGAATTCGAGGATAATGAGCAACACAGCCAACGCTACCCAACCCCGAGAAATATTATTGGTTTTGTGGCCGTTCACTTACTCGAACCATCCAACTCTGTTGTGTATGCGCCCCGCCCGTTTGTCCACTCTATAGACCTCTCGTGCCAGATAGGCCACTGATGCAATTACGGCGACTAGGTTGCCAACAATCGAACCTGCGTTCGAGGCGTTCAAGCCGTTTCTGGCAGCATAAAGGAGAAGCGGCATCAAGTTCGAAACCGCATACGTACTGACGACAAACGCTATGGCAAGAAGAAGCATATGTGCGGCGCGCCTAGTCGAAGAATTAGTCTTCATTTTTCGAAGCTCCTTCTTATTCTTCGATTGGCATAAAGAACCAAGAACACCAACACGGCTGCCACCATGTTGGTCACGAGGAAAGCCGTAGTAAACCCAGGATCAGTAAAGGAACCTACTTGGCCCGGCGAGAGGTAGCCGTAAATCGTCAGGCCTAGAAATTCAGCGGCCACGACAAAGGCAACCGCCGCAAACATGGGTCTTCTCAGCGGGCGGCGTTCCGAACCTCGGTCGATGAAGGGAACCGCCAGCAAGAAAATTCCGAGACATGCCAGTATCAAGACGCCGTAGAGGGGTTGGACGCCTTGGGTCTTTAGAAACTGGTAGACCCCCATGAAATACCATTCAGGTTCAAGAATTGCCGGCGGATGGAGGGGGTCGAACTTTTTCCCAAGTTGGAGAGGGAAGAGGGCTACGAAGATTGCGAGTAGTCCGATTACGGCAAATGCGAGGCTCATTTCAGCCAATAAGACATTTGGGAAGAATGGAACGTTCTCCCGGGGTTCTTCCTCAGAGGGGTCTTGCAATTCTATGCCTCCGAATCATCCAGAAGTGAAACGCCATCAATAGGACAAGTAATCCTGGGATGAGCAGTATGTGACTGGCGAAGAAGCGGCCAAGCGTGTCCGTGTAGTTGTTTCCCCAGAAAAGGTAGGTTATGGTGCTTCCGAGTTGCGGAATCGAATCAGCGAGCCCTAAACCCACGCCGGCGGCGCCCACTGCTTCCTGATCCCACCGGAGAACGTACCCTGTGAAGCCAGCCATCACGGTGAAGGCGCCGAGTCCGACCCCAATGATCCAGTTGAGTTCTCTCGGTTTCTTGTATGCGCCGGTGAAGTAGACGCGAAGCATGTGTAGAACTGAAGTGATTATCATTCCGTTAGCTGAATAGAAATGGATGCCGCGTATCAACCAGCCGTACTTCACATTCATAGTGATAACTTGGACGCTATCGTAGGCGCTGTCTGGTATCGGCTTGTAGTACATTGCAAGCATAATGCCTGTTACGGCTAGGAGAACGAAGAAGAGGAATGTGAGGCCGCCAAGGCAATACATCGGGTTGAGGGCTCGTTCTGTGATCTTCGTTTTCAAGATTGGTTCGATTCTGGTTCGTTCCACAAACCAATGCCAAATCCTCTGGGAGAATGGGCGACGGCGCATTCCTTCTCAAGCCTCACCATAGAGGGGAAGCCCACTCTCGTAACCGTCCGCGTAAATGTCCCCCTGATTGTCAATTTCGAGCTTGATCTTTGGTAAAGGCCGCGGCGGGGGACCGCCCAACACGTTTCCCGTCTCAGGGTCGAAAACACCGCCATGGCATGAGCAGAAGTTCTGGTCTGGTTTACCCTCCCATCCTGCTACGACAGTTTTGTCGTAGTGTACTTGGCATCCGAGGTGCGTGCATATCGAATCGAATGCCACAAAACCGTCGGACAAGTGAATGAGAACGGCCGGTCGGTCTTTGTGCGGGTATTCGAACAACAAGCTCGTGTTGACTGGTACATCGTTCGTATTGGCAACCCGCAGCCTAGGGTAGGTTACAGGGCCGGTTTCTTGGGGAACGAACAGAAACTGCCCAAGCCTCTCTAACGGAAAGAGCAGCGCAACTGCTCCAAAAAGGGCTGTCCCCTTTAGGAAACTACGCCTACTGAGTCTGCGGTTTGGCAATGGCCGTACATAATGTGAGGGTAGCGGTCTCTGTTTATTGGTATGGGATTAACAGAAAATACTATGCATACTTACAGTCGCAACAAGCAATTAGTCCTTAGTGGAAACGTCAATGGAGCCGTTTCCGCGCGCCAGTATCGTCGAAAGGATACACAAACCGGATTTAAGGGCGGTGTAGTCCGTGGTCTACAAGGTTGTTGGTGAGGCCGAAGAGAGAAGATTCAACCGGTGGAGAAACCCTTAGACTGAAAAAGTCTTCTTGCAAAGCCAACTCCAGACAGAAAATGGAATAAGGCCCCAATCACAATTCAAAGTTCAAAGGGAACAGGATGAAGCGAAAAAACACCGTCGCTGTCGCGATCTCAGTATTCCTTCTTTCGGCAGCTGTTGTGTACTTCATCATTCCACCGATAATGCTGTCTAATAATATCAGCAATACTCGATGCCCTATTCAATCAGACACAAAGGTCGTTGCGTACGATGGTACGGGTGTCGACTGGATAAGCAGGGGGTGGATTGCGCACTTCTTGGATTGGTGGAAATCCTATGATTCCGCCGTCAAATACGTCTTCTTGAACAGCACCAATCTGAATTCCGACTGCGATTTATCAGACTACCCAAATGTGAGGCTGTACGTTCAACCTGGAGGTGATGCATCTTACCAACAATCCTCTTTGGGAGCGGCAGGCAAAGTCAACATTCTCAATTTCCTAGACAAAGGCGGGGCATACCTGGGCATTTGCGCTGGATGGTACTATGCTGCCAAGGACTACTTCTGGGAAGGCGACTTCTATGAATTTCCCAATTTGCTCGGCCGATTCCCAACCGTTGAAGGTCCCATAACTGAGATCGCTGTATACCCTGCATACAACATGGCTCCTATGAGCAATGGGCTCCAAATGATCTACTACGGTGGGCCCTCACGTGGCTGGAGACAGACACCTCACGATGTGCCCGGAACGGTGCTGATGACGTTCACAGGTATCCGCGGCAACTTACCTGCCGCTGTGGAAAGCAAGAACATGCTGCTGATTAGTACTCACCCTGAAGCATACGAGAACTTCGGCATTACAGGATTGACAACAGAAGAGAGGATCGCGAACTACCAGTGGCTAGCAAACGCAGTCAACAACATCACCGGA
Organism: Bathyarchaeia archaeon; assembly: GCA_049586635.1. Classification (GTDB taxonomy): domain Archaea; phylum Thermoproteota; class Bathyarchaeia; order 40CM-2-53-6; family 40CM-2-53-6; genus FEN-987. The sequence goes on along the minus strand of JBAVCK010000173.1, from coordinate 8,306 downwards.
ACATATTTCCACGTGCCGCAATCAACGTCGCAAGACACAGTTGGAGCCTTTGAGCACGCCCCGAGAGAAGATTCAATCGGTGGAGAAACCCTCAGACTGAAAAGTCTGAGCTCGTTGCTGGTTGCGCCAACCGCGGCTGCTGCGCACTCGATCAGACTGAGCCGACGCGTTTTCCTCTTCTGGAAGGTCCAGTCTGCAAAGGTATTGAGTGTACATACCATAGGCTTTTAGGATTCTGCCGGCTGACTTTTTCTTTTGATAATTATTGGAGGAATACTGTTACAATTGTTAGCTAGTAGAAATGCTATTACAAAACTTCAAGGCATTACGATTATTGTAGTGATTATTGCCGTTGCATTTGCGGGAGTGTATCTTACCAGTCGCCCATCTGCTCCCCAGGTAAGTACCCAAACAACTGAAGTGATACCTCAAACCACGTCCGCTGTGGTGAACCCTACCAAGATTTTCACGATCGCCGAGGACTATGATTACGTCACGGACCTTGATCCGGCATACAGCTTTTCCGGCGAGGTCATAGCAATGTCCAATGTGTACGAAGGACTTCTGCTCTACACTGGAGGAACTCCTGAAGTCAAGCCGGCCCTCGCGACCAGCTACAACGTCAGTGCCGATGGACTGACATGGACTTTCAAACTTCGTGAGGGAGTCAAGTTTCATGACGGAACCGCGTTCAACGCTACGGCAGTCAAGTACTCCTTCGATCGAATCACGCAATTGGGTGCTGGAGCTGCCTACATCTGGGGGCAAGTGAAGGAACTAAAAATCATCGACGACTACACCGTGCAGTACGTCCTTAGTGCTTCCGCTCCATTACAACGAATCGTCGCTTCATGCTACGGTGCATGGATCTACAGCCCTAACATCAACAGCACAGGTCAAGTCACGGACCTACACGCCTGGTTCAATGCAGGACATGACGCAGGAACAGGCCCTTACACGATACACAGCTTCGCGCCAGGCACTCAAATGATACTCAACTACTTCCCGGACTACTGGGGAGGCTGGGGAGGCCCAAACGGTGCAGGTCGAATTGCGACAGTTGTTATCAAGATCGCTGAAGACCCGGCGACAAGGGTCCAGATGATTGAGTCAGGGAGCGTGCAATATGCGGCTTCGATTCCATCCGAAGAGAGGAAGCGACTCCAGAATGAAACTGGCATACAGGTAAACTGGGAAAGCACTTACCAGACCCAGTACGCGTTCCTGAACATGAAAAGCCCCTACCTAAAGAACACGCTAATTCGTAAAGCACTGCTGTACGCGTTTCCTTACCAGGACTACATCAAAGTCGGTGAGGGCGAATACATACAACCCATTGGAGTGATACCCCACGGAATGTGGGGTCATTTCGATGACCTCCCGACGTATCAGCTGAACCTGACCAGAGCAAAGCAGCTTTTGGCAGAGGCAGGATACCCCAACGGAGGATTCACACTTAGTTACTACTACATCTCGGGTGTCGCACCTACCCAAACTGCAGCCGAAATGTGGAAAGCGGAACTAAGACAACTGGGAATCAATCTGGATGTTAGAGAGATGACATGGCCCGACTTATGGGCGCTGATTCAGCAAGGACCCGGCAAATACAACTACGACATCGTTGCCTTCGCTTGGTGGCCGACCTACATAACGCCGTACGATTTCATGATGAACATGTGGCACACCGAGAAGACAGCACTGTGGAATGCTGGTTACTACTATAATTCCAGTTACGACGCTCTAATAGACCAGGCCTTCGCCGTGGAAGGCCCGCACCCAGATCAAGCACTTAGTCTCTACCGACAAGCCCAGCAAATGTTGATCGGCGGTGCCATAACGATGCCCCTTGAGGATCTTCGACTCGCAATGGTCATGCGAAGTAATGTACAGGGATTCCAACTCGACCCTGCGTATGGCTACGACACCATCTTCTACTATGACGTCTGGCTTCAAGGGAGCTAGCTGTCACGTAATTGGTAGACCTGAAGAGGTATGTGACAAAGCGGCTCCTACAATCGCTAGTCATAATACTCGGAATTTCCGCTATCACTTTTTTTCTTTCTCGAGTAGCTCCATCCGACCCTGCCGCCCTATGGGTTGGCTTACACGCTAGAGCCGACCAGATTCAACGGGCACGCGTTGAATTGGGACTTGACCAACCAATCTACGTGCAGTACTACATCTACATGCGTGATCTGATACAAGGAAACTGGGGGACCTCATACAGAACCCATCAACCCGTTCTCCATGATCTCTTGTTCTACCTGCCGGCTAGCATAGAGCTAGCAGTCGTAGGGCAGATCATAGCAAGCATCATTGGACTCCCCCTCGGCGTAATAGCTGCCTCCAAGAAGAACACGAAGATTGATCATGGTAGCAGAATCCTTGCAATAGCCGGAGTATCACTTCCGGTTTTCTGGATCGGCTTGCTTTTGCAGATAATCTTTGCCCGCACACTCGGCATTTTCCCAATTGAAGGCAGACTTGACACGAGCATCGCGATGACGAACCCCATTCATACGATTACGGGCTTCTACATTTTCGACAGCTTGGTAACGGGAAACTTCGTGGCGTTGGTTGATGCCCTAAGGCACATAATACTCCCAGCAATCGCTCTAGCATCGTATTCGATGGGACTTACTCTAAGGATGACAAGATCGAGCATGATCGAGATACTTAGGGAGAAGTATCTCAAGACAGCGAAAGCTTTCGGGTTACCTGAAAACATGATCAGGTTCAAGTACGCTTTGAAGAACGCCATTATTCCAACGCTCATGGTTGTCGGAATATCATTCAGTTGGTCGCTCACAGGAGCTTTTCTCGTGGAGGTTATTTTCAACTGGCCTGGCCTTGGAACCTACGTGTGGCGAGCGATTCTAGCCGCTGATTACCCGGTCATCGTGGGCGTAAGCATCATTGCCACATTCGTGATAGTGATCGTGAACCTGATCCTCGACCTACTCCAAGCCTGGATCGACCCCCGAGTCCGACTATAGGCGGCTTTCGTGTTGGAAGCTCGTCAAGTCTCAGAAGATCGAGAGAAACTAGAGGCGAGGTTCAGGGAGATCCGCCTAACGCTTCAGATTCTGAGCAAGAATCCACTGACAATTATCAGCTTGATCATTCTACTGCTTATCTTTGTCTTCGCAGTGTTTGCTCCATGGTTGGCACCCTACCCCGACGCGAACTTGGGCATTCCTCATGTGGAGGACAGGTACAAGGCGCCTAGTTTCATGCATTTGTTTGGAACAGACTACTTGGGAAGAGACGTTTTCAGCCTAGTAATCTTTGGAGCAAGGATTTCACTGTCAGCGGGTTTCACGATAGTGGTTCTCGCAGTTGCAATCGGATGGCCTCTAGGCGTGATTGCAGGATATTCTCATGGAAAGATAGACGACTTCATAATGAGAATCTGTGATATGTTTCTATCCTTTCCTTCGCTTGTCCTAGCAATGGTCATTGCTTTCGTTCTCGGTCCCAGCTTGATCAACTCTATGATTGCAATATCGGTCAGCTGGTGGCCATGGTACACGCGACTGGCACGGGCTGATGCAGCGTCTCTGAGAGAGCGAACATTTGTTGAGGCCTCGAAGGCCGTCGGCCTAAGTGACAGAACCATAATGTTTCGGCACATTCTGCCAAACACCATGGCGCCCATCATAGTCCAATCAACAATGGACTTGGGCACAGCAATTATTGCTGAAGCAGGCCTGAGTTTTCTGGGGTTGGGCGCGCAGCCTCCAACCCCTGAATGGGGGCTGATGATAAGCGCAGGCCGGGCCGTGGCGTTTTCCGCATGGTGGTATGCCACTTTCCCAGGCATCTTCATTTTCCTAACTGCAATGGCGTTCAACCTCCTGGGAGATGGCTTGAGAGAGGCACTAGATCCGAGACTCAGAAGAATAAGAGGAGATTAGAGGCGATTTGACGGACACGCTTCTCTCGATCCAAGATCTGAAAGTCGACTTCGACACGTATGAAGGCGTCGTGAAGACACTAGATGGAGTGACATTCAGCATTCTCGAGGGAGAGATATTTGGCCTAGTCGGAGAAACTGGCTGCGGCAAGACCATCACAGCACTGTCGATTATTAGGCTCGTTCCAGAGAACGGGCGAATAACGCAGGGGAAAATTCTCTTCAGAAACGAAGACCTCCTTCGGAAGACCGAGGAAGAGATGCGGAAACTAAGGGGAGGAAAAATCTCGATGATCTTTCAGGACCCATCCATCTCCCTAAACCCGGTTTTTACAGTGGGAGAACAACTCACGGATATAATATCGGTCCATCAAAACCTCGAAAAAGATGAGGCTGTGAAGAAGGCCGTCGAGTCATTCGACCTTGTAGCACTGTCCGATCCCGAGAAGACGATGAAGCAGTATCCTCACGAACTAAGTGGTGGAATGCAACAGAGGGTCATGATAGCGATGGCTCTCTCGTCTGATCCCGACATGCTGATCGCCGACGAACCCACCAGCTCAGTTGACGTCACAATTCAGGCTCAACTGCTGAAACGGTTGCTGCAGATCAAAAGCGCTAGGAACCTCGCCATTCTGTTGATCACGCACAGCATGGGCATAGTCGCAGAGACATGCGATAAGGTTGGTGTGATGTACGCTGGAAACATAGTGGAGATCGGGCCGATGAGGGGAACACTCAAGAAACCTCTCCATCCCTACACTCAGGGACTACTAGCGTCCATCCCGAAACCTGAAACCCGAAGATCAAAACTCCAATTGGTCAAGGGATCGATTCCTGACCTAATCAACCGTCCTCAAGGTTGTGCCTTTCACCCTCGGTGTCCTTATGCCATAGATCGTTGCAAAGCAGAGAAGCCTGAACTGATAGAGATCAGCCCGGGTCGTTATGCGGCCTGTCATCTCGTAGAACGGTGAGAACGTTTTGAACGGCTCGCTATTAGTTGTTGACAATCTCCGGAAGTACTTTCCTCTTAAGGGATTCTTTTTCAAGACAGAGGGCTACGTCAGGGCAGTCGATGGTGTATCAATTCAGATCGGACGAGGAGAGGTCTTCGGCCTAGTTGGAGAGTCGGGTTGCGGTAAGACGACATTGGGAAGATGTCTACTGCGCCTAATCGAGCCCGACAAGGGAAGCGTATTCTATGATGGGGTAGACATGATGAAGCTTCGTAAAGACCAGCTCAAGGAAACAAGACAACGCATTCAGATTGTCTTCCAAAACCCGCTATCATCCCTCGACCCTAGAATGAGCGTGAGAAACCTCGTTGCCGAGCCTTTGCTCGCGTATAAGTTAACGGAACACCTTGACAGCAAGATAGTTGAGCTCCTGGAACTCGTCGGATTGAGGCGGGAGTTCCTCTGGCGATATCCACACGAGTTGAGCGGAGGACAGAACCAAAGAATCGCGATCGCTCGAGCCATTGCGTTGAATCCCAATTTCATAGTACTTGACGAGCCGACTTCTGCTCTAGATGTTTCAGTTCAAGCCCAGATATTGAACCTGCTTCAGGAGCTTCAAGAGCGCCTTCACATGTCTTACCTACTCATCTCACACGACCTGAGCGTTGTTCAACACATCAGCAACCGAATGGGCGTGATGTACCTTGGGAAGATTGTTGAAATGGGAGGTTCTGATGAGATTTGGGAGAAACCATTGCATCCTTACACTGAAGCATTGCTGTCTGCGGTTCCGATTCCTGATCCTGACATGAAGAGCCAGAGTAAGGTGCTGACGGGTGAAGTTCCGAGCCCAATCAACCCACCCTCTGGCTGTCGATTCCGTACGAGATGCCCGTACGTCATGGACAAATGCCAGCGCGAAGAACCTCAGATGATTTACATCGACAGGCAGCATCAAGTGGCATGTCACCTACACGATTGAGCCGCGAGCAAATTCACGGGGATATTCGACTTGAGGGCCATTGAAGCCAGACCAAAATCCTCATCTTGAAAGATACGGACCAAGATAGGTACACGGAAACAATGGTATGATGACGTTGAAGAGGTTATCAGATAGCACGATGCCAAATATGCGAGTAAGAGGAGACTGATATTGCCCATGACATTGAATGAGTCACTAACTGCAGTACAAGGACTTAGAGTAGGGCACGCGCAGAATGAGGGTGCACGGACCGGATGCACCGTAATTCTCTTGGAACCGGAAGCTGATGTAGCATGCGAAGCACGAGGAGGCTGGCCCGGCACGTATGATACGCATTCAATAGACGTCACGAAGACTTTTGTCAAGAAACATGCCGTGTTCCTCACGGGAGGAGACGTATTCGGTTTTGATACCGCAATCGGAGTCAGGCGGTACTTACTGGAGCGAAACTTGGCATCAGCAACCGGTGCTGGCAAACTCCCTGGCATAGTCGGAGCGAACATATACGACGTTGAGTTCGCGGCGATTCAACAGGCAAACTATCCTGACCTAGGATATGCAGCATGCCTAGAAGCTTCCACTGAACCTGTCAAAGAAGGAAATGTGGGCGCCGGAATAGGAGCAACTGTTGGAAAGCTTAACGGTATGAAATTCGCTTCAAAGGGCGGTTGCGGAAGTAGCGCTGCGCAATTACCTAACAACATTGTCGTCGGGGCACTTGTAGTGACAAACGCCATGGGTAACATCTACGACTCGGAGAATGGAAAGACCATTGCCGGAGTTAGAAAGCCTGAAGGCGGGTTTCGAGAATTCGAAGAGATAATGAGTGAGTACATCAAGAGTGCAAGTCGTCACAACACGACAATAGGGATTGTAGCTACGAACGTGGACTTATCGCATGAACAATTGATCAAGGTAGCACAATTGGCACATGACGGCTTGGCAATGTCAATCAGACCAGTGCATATGTCGACTGACGGTGACACACTTTTCGCAACTTCTACAGCTAAGATAACAGGCATGCGCGAAATGGAACGAATTGTCGACATCATCGGCTACACAGGAGCCCGGTGCGTGGCCAAATCAGTCCTAAGGAGCGCAAAGGCTGCACGTACACTCGCAAACATACCTAGCTCTGATGAAATATCAACGTAGCACGTAGCCCAAGACTAAGCGTAGTTGACTGCGGACAGCATCTGCGACGAGGAATTTCACGCCCATAGTCGTGGCATCGAAGCAGAGTGAATATGGACGGCGTAACGGGGGCAACGTGGTTTTTGACGGTGAGGTTGTGGCCGAGAGGTAGAAGATGGCGCTGAAATCATATCGGGGCACGACGATATTGTTCGAGGGCTGGGGAAAGTCGCAGAAACCCTTTCACATGGCTACCAAACTGCAGCCCTAGTGATTTCTCTTCAGACAAACTACCAAATGGTGGGGCCGAAGGGACTGGCAAAACAGGCTACACAAGAATGAACTGCTGGGCCATTAAATATCCAAACGCGGTGGCGTAATGCGCGTAAGAGTTGGAGACAAACGGGTGTTCATCAGCGGCAAAGCCGTAACGATTCTCCACGCCGAACTCCATGAATAACCACTTAAAGAATGCACTATAGTTCCTTCGTCAAACTGTGAGTGGGTGGCTCCGATGAAACTAGTCGTAGTAGACCATGTGCACCTTACAGACCGCCACATTCAACAACTTCGCCGAATGGGCGAGCTGCAGGTCTTCGGTGACCCGCCGAAATCCGATGAAGAATTGAGGGAGAGAATGCGGGGAGTCGACATCGTGATAGTTGGCTGGAGTTATATTACGAAAGAAATTCTCGAGTCGGTCCCAAACCTCAAGATGATAGCGATCTGGGCTACGACCTGTCATTACGTGGACCTCGAAGCTGCTAAGAAACGAGGCATCGTCGTCACACACGTCCCAGGCTACGGTACCGAAGCAGTAGCTGAACACGCCTTCGTACTGCTACTTGCGACGATTAGAAAATTGTTAGTGGCTGACCGTCAAGTCAGAGAGGGAATGTTTGATTGGCGGCCGCTCAAAGGAACTGAACTGGCTGACAAAACCATAGGTATTGTTGGTACTGGTGCAATCGGCTGCAGAGTCGGCGAGATAGCCAAAGGCTTCCGAATGCACATCCTAGGTTATGACATCATGCCAAACCACAGGAGGGCCCAGGAAATCGGGATGAAATACGTTGACCTTCAAACCTTGCTGAAAGAAAGCGATGTCATAAGCCTGAATGTCACCCTAAACGCCGATTCAGAACACCTGATCGGAGAGAAGGAGTTTGAAATGATGAAGAATGGCGCTATCTTGATCAACACTTCTCAAGGCAAGGTGGTTGACGAGAAAGCGCTAGTCGACGCACTTATTTCAGGAAAATTGTCCTGCGCTGGGCTAGACGTTTTCTCGCAGGAACCCCCTGCCCGAGAC
>JBAVCK010000172.1:0-5984 GCA_049586635.1 Bathyarchaeia archaeon | reverse complement strand
GGTGAAGGCTTTCATGTTAATGTTGACAGCCTCACACATGATGAACGCGGATATCCCTCTTTGGACAACGCTGTTTCTGAAAGGATGCTGAATCATCTGATCGGGAAGATCCTGAATCACGTAGACGACATAGTTCAGGTCGAACATTACTTGACTGAAGATGCGGAGACAGTCATCGTAGCCTACGGTTCAACGTCTAGGTCGGCGCTCCGCGTCGTCAAAGAGGCTCGCCAGCGGGGAAGGAAGGTCGGGCTTCTGAGGTTGATTACGCCTTGGCCTTTTCCATCAAAGGAAATTGAAAGACTCAGCGAGAAATCCAAGAGAATGATTGTGCCAGAGGTCAACTACGGACAGATTGAACATTTGGTTAGAGAGTTCGCGGAATGCCCAGTTATAGGCGTGCACCATCCCTGTGGTTCTCTAATTCCTCCTGAGAAAATCTACGCGGCTTTGGAGGTTTTGTAGAATGGCTCAGGTTGAGGTTTCCAGCGAATTTCAAATGATGAAACCAACCAACCCGAAAGATGAGATGTTGCGAGCTGATAGGTTACCACACATTTGGTGCCCAGGATGCGGGTTGGGAATCGTTCTCGGCTGCCTGGTTGAGGCTATCAGAGGTTCTAGTATTCCGCGGGACAAACATGTGATCGTTTCGGGAATCGGTTGCACATCCAGGATTCCTGGCTACTTGAACTTGGACGCATACCACACAACTCATGGTAGAGCTATTCCGTTTGCCACGGGCATCAAAGTTGCAAATCCCGAACTTGAGGTAACCGTCATCGCTGGAGACGGAGACCTGTTCAACATCGGTGGCAATCACCTGATACATGCTATCAGACGAAACGTCGACCTGAACATCTTCTGTGTAAACAACTTCAACTACGGAATGACCGGCGGGCAGTTCGGAGCAACTACGCCGACAGGGGCAAAGACAGCCACCACCCCTTACGGCAATTTCGAAGCTTCCTTCAACATACCGTACATGGTCGCCGCAGCCGGAGCTCCATTCGTCGCGAGATGGACGGCGCTGCACACGAGGCAATTACTGAAGACAATGTCCAGAGCGTTCCAAGTTCGGGGATTGGCATTCGTGGAAATAGTCTCACCCTGCCCTCCCACCTTTGGCGATTTGAACAACTTCGAAGACGCACTAGCCATGATGCAATACTTCAGGACCTGCTCGCGAGTGGACGATAATGCGAAACTTGGCGAGATCGGTCTTTCAATGAAACCCCCAGACCCAATCGTCGTAGGTAACTTCGTCGACGTCAAGAAACCTACCTATGACGAAGTTGAACGCGAAGCGATCGAAAAGGCGATGAGCCGGTCAAAATGACACGACATGAGATCAGAGTTCACGGACTGGGAGGCCAAGGCATAATCTCCGCCGGCCGCATGATTGGAGAAGCCGCATCCGTCCGTGAACGCAAAGAAGCCGTGATGACGGAGGATTACAGCCCATACATAACTGGCGGATGGTCAAGGGCAGACCTCATAATCTCAGACGAACCCATCGACTACCCGCTCGTCACGCAGCCGAACATCCTAGTCGCAATGTCGCAAGATGGTTTTGACGACAACTGGAAGAGCACAGCACCCGATGCTACAATAATCGTTGAAAAGGGAATGGTCAAAACCTGCCCAGTGCAAGGTCGCAAACTATTCTCAGTCCCAGCACTTAGCGTCGCTGAAGAACTCGGAAAACGTGTCGTAGCGAACATAGTTATCTTAGGTTTTCTCGCGGCGAAAACCCACGTCGTGAGCCCCGAGTCCTTGCAAGCGGCAATCCTCGCAAGATACGCGAAAGCAGCTGACCTGAATCGAAAAGCCTTCCAAAGCGGCGCCGAACTCGCATCAAAGACAGAGAAACTGCTGGAGCTAACACACTGAATGGACGGAGGGGAGGTGAATTACTGTAGACTCTGGGCGAGCCGATGGCGCGCTCGAATTGGAAACCCATGAACCTAGCTCCGCTCTCGGCATGGGACCGGGACGAGCCCCATCAGTGCTGAGTCGATGTGAAAACTGCTACGAATACTGGAATCGAAAGTGTGAGCGATGCTCGCGTTGCAGGACAGCCAGATTCACGCCATGCCTGCACTGCGATTTCGGTCTAAGACGTTCGCGAGGACCGACTAGCTTACGATTGAAAGGAGAGTAGGGGGTGGAATAGTTTGACAAGAAACGGAAACACGATCGGCAGATGCGCGGAATGCAAAGATACCTACGGTGATGATGAGTGTGCAATATGCACCCTCTGCGGGGCTGCCCCGCTTGATCCATGCTTACATTGCCCGCCTAGCCCAACGATGGCTGGTTGATCCTTCCCAGTAGAGTAGCTGACGAAAGACCAACAGTTTCCGGCTTAGGTTACGTTAGAGACGTTTCGGAATCTGTAAGGGACCCGGAGCTCCTCTCGATGGGCCTACCGGAACGACTTGAGTAGTTCCGTCATTTCCGCTTTCGTATCAATTCGGGTGCTGGGTTTGGCGGGCTCGGCTAGAATGGATCGTTTCTGCTTGAAGATTACTCCTATGGGTATCTTATCTTGTCTCCTGACAAGCTTCCATGCCGCATCCAAATCGGCTGAATCATGCTCCGAGCCTATCTCAATGACCTTCGGTGCCAATTCTTTCCAAGTGTCATGAAAGGTAGGACATGGGTTGAGTACGTGTATCAGTGCGAAACCCTTGTGCGCAATTCCTTGGGCTATTAACCGTGCCAGGTGGTTGGGCTTTCCAGGGAATCCCCGACCCAAGAATGACACGCCGTAGGCCAATGCCAATTTGCTGATATCAATCGGATTCTCCGGATTTCCGTCAGGTGTTACCTTGGTTTTGTATCCCAGCGGTGTCGTGGGTGACGGTTGACCCTTGGTCTGCCCATAGATGCCGTTGTCAAGGACGATGTATGTCATGTCGGGGTTTCTTCTGGCCGCATGCGGGACATGTCCTCCCCCGATGGCGAATGCGTCGCCGTCTCCTGCTATTCCAACGACACAAAGTTCGGGTCTCGTCATGTTAATGCCTTGCGCAATGGGTAACACTCGGCCGTGAAGAGTGTGGAATCCGTATGTTCTGAAGTTGTGCGGGAAGCGGCCGTTACATCCAATCCCTGAAACTATTATCACGTTTTCGTTTTTCAAACCAAGTTCGTGGAATGCCATGTCAACAGACTTCAGGACACCGTAGTCCCCGCAACCCGGGCACCATGATGAGGTGTAATCGCTGCGGTAATCGGCAACCATCGCGGTCAACCTACGCCACCCCCTCGATTTTGCGCAAAATCTCATCAGCTCTAAACGGAAGCCCTTCGGACTTGTTGAATGAAATTGGTTCGATCGTGAAATTCATTCGCAGCAATTTGGCAAATTGGCCGGAGTAGTTCAATTCCGGAACCAAGACCTTCTTGAGGCCTTCGAGAAAGGCGGAGATCTGCTCCTTGGGAAGCGGGTTTAGGAGCTTGCATTGCAACCAGCGTACCCGAATTGATTTCTTCCTGGCACGCAAAACGGCGTCATGGATTGCTCCCTGCGTTGAACCCCAGCCAATTACACCGACCTTGGCTTTGGAGTCGGGTAATTCCTTAACGTTTAGCGGGTCGTTCGCAAGTTCAATGGCTGCGGTCTCAAGCTTTCGAAATCGTTTTGCCGTCATTTCCGAATGCACCTGAGGTCGATAGCTAGGTCGACTATTCTCATCATGCTCGACACTCTCAGCAACGTACTCCCCGTTGGCTTGCCCAGGTATCGACATGGGGGAAATTCCGTCGTGAGTGACTGCGTACCTACGGAAAACGCTGCCAGCAAGTTCTGCCCTTTCTCTGTCGATTACTCTTAGCGAGTCGAGGTCGGGGATGGGCATGCCTTCGGTGAGCTGAGCTAGTGATTGATCTGTGAGTAGAAGAACGGGAAGCTGATACCGTTCGGCCAGATTGAATGCCCTTACGGTTTGATAGAAGCAGTCTTCAACATTTCCAGGAGCTATCACAATCCTAGGAACATCCCCGTGCCCACCATACAGTGCGTGGTCTAGGTCCGATTGCTCGGTCTTAGTCGGTAACCCAGTGGATGGGCCGCCTCTTTGCGCGTCAACTATCACAACCGGCACTTCAGCCATCGAAGCCATTCCAATCATTTCGGTCATGAGAGAGAAACCTGGGCCGGAAGTTGCGGTCATCGATTTGGTTCCAGCGAAGGACGCGCCTATCGCTGCTCCAAGGGAAGCCATTTCATCTTCTCCTTGGAATACTCGGCCTTCAAAACTTGGAAGGAAATTCGCCATTCCTTCAAGAATGTCGCTTGCTGGTGTGATGGGGTAGCCCGCGTAGAAACGGCAACCGGCTGCAATAGCGCCTAACACTATCGCTTGATTGCCCGAAACGACTATCTTGTTAGGAATAGCTCTCGGAAAGTTCGAACTGATTTCCTTTGGTGCTAGGCCAAAGCCGAGGTCTACTGCTGCGATGTTTCTTTGGACGACTTCCTCTCCTCGCGACCCAAGCTTCCCTCTGACAACCTCTTCCAAGATGGCCTTTGAGACACCTATGTGGCCTGCGACGTATCCCGCTATGATCATGTTCTTTCCTTTCGGATACGTAAGTTCGTTCTTTGCTAGGGAAGTGAAGGGAACGCCGAACGAATGCTTGGGTAATGACGAGTAGGTCTTTGGGGTCCGATCTGCGTCGAAGACCAGTTCCCCGGTGGGTTTCATGTCCTTTGTATGAGAGGAAATGGCCTCCGTGTCGAATGCCACGAGAAGGTCTAGCAGATCTCCCTGGGAGTAGGCATGCCAGTCGCTCGCCCTGAGCTGGTACATGCATGGGCCGCCGCGAACCGAGGATGGATATGTTCGAAAGGTGAATATCTTCAGGCCGGTTCGTGAGACAGCGTAAGTTAGAACTTCTCCAGCCAGAATAACGCCATCGCCAGATTCGCCGGCTAGTCGAATGGTTAAATCCAAATCGTTTCATCGTGGGTTGGCAGGCATTCCGAAGGTTTTAGGCTCACTGTTGGTTCTCGGTACTGAATTTCCGTCGAGCCAAGCTATCGTTTCTTAACGAACAGAACTGAAGGGCTTAGGCCTATCCTCGTCCCGATGTCGTCGAGGATTTTCTGAAACTTAACGTGGGGAAGCCGGAGCCCTTTCCGCCCCTTTGGGGGATATGGGTCATTGAAAACCATCTGCTCTTCATCGGCATCGGTTACGACAATCCAATGTGGGATATTGAGCGAGTGGATGACTCCCATGTGGACAAGGGCTATGGGAACGTAGCCGTTACGAACTCCTCGTAGAATGTCTGAAACGACGGGTCGCTTGTATGTGACCGCTAAGTTCCTGCGTATAGCCCTCTGCTTATTGTCCCTCATGCCAAACATGCTGAGATCGATTTCTTCGGAGGAGAAATTCCTAAGCAGCCTTCGCTTCCACCGCCCATAGTCCACACTTTTGTTTGATTGCGTTATCAACCGCACCTTGTAGCCCGCGTCGATTAATGGAACAGAGAGGCCGAACGGGTCGGCACCCTTTATGCCGATCATGTTGCATTGGCGCCACACTTCAAATTCGAGTTCGCGGCCAATTTCTAGGTCCCGCTCGAAATGTTTCATTACCATTAGTACGCAGGCGGGGCCGCAAGTGAAGTCTGAGCTCTGCGCATAGTAAGGTACGTTGAACTTCATGTTTCTATCTCTGGCTAGTGCGAATCTGCCAAACAATCGACCGTATCTTTAGCTCTTGAAATGTTCCCAGCCCTTCTTTGCTACTTTAACCTCTCCTCCCTTTAGCCGCAAACGTACTCCATTGGATTTCCTCGTAACGACGCCGATTGCCTTCAATTCTCCGCGGGCAGCCTTCTGTGCAGACCTAAACCTTTCAGGGTTCACAGTGACAACGAGACAATACTCTTCGCCACCGTAGAGGGCGAGATCTATTGCCTTGTAGCGATGACGAGCTGCAAATTGCCCTGCCGCTTTGCTGAGG
>JBAVCK010000171.1:0-8734 GCA_049586635.1 Bathyarchaeia archaeon | reverse complement strand
TGGAACTCCTTAGCCTTGTTGAGCTCTCTCTTGGCCAGGTAGTACTCGACCATGCCTCTGTAGATGGGCGCCGGCGCCAACTGCTCTGTCTTCTTCCAGAGCTCAAGCGCCTCCTCCTCCTTCCCAGCATAGAGGTACACCGTCCCGAGAAGCCAGATGAGGTGGGGCCTAATGGGGTCGAGTCGGTACGCTGCCTCCATTTGCTTGACCATCTCTCCTTGGTCCCCTCTGAGCGCAGCTAGCTCGCTGAGCATATTGTGGGGGTCTGGGAGGCTGGGGTTGAGCTCCAAAGTCTTCCTCGCCTCCGCCTCCGACCGCACGGTGTCATCTGCGTTGAAGAACGTCGCGCAGAGTGATGCGTGGGCCTCCGGAAGGTTCGGGTCGAGTTCAATGGCGCGCTTCAGTGAGGTGTGCACGATTGGGAGTCCGATGTCATCAGACTCACATCCGATTGAAATAAGCAATTGGTGGCAGTCTGCTACTCCCACGTAGGCCTTCGCGAACTTGGGATCCAGCTCGATGGCCTTCTCGAAGAGGCTGAGGGCCTGCCTAAACGAGGTCTCAGTCTCCTCCTTGTACAGCTCCCTACCCCGCAGGAAGCAGGTGTACGCCTCCGTGTTCTCGGTCGGCTTCTTTTCTAGGATCCTTTTCTCAGAGTCGAGTAGTTGGGTCTTCAGCTCGCCAACCACCTTCTCCGCTATTTCGCTCTGGACAGCGAAGATGTCGTCCAGATTCTTGTCGTAGTGGGAGGACCACAGGTGCGCCTCGGTCTCTGCGCTGATTAGCTGAACTGTGACTCTGACCCGGTTGCCCGCTTTCCTCACGCTACCTTCAACCACTGAACCCACGCTAAGCTCCTTTGCAATTTCGGAGACGTTCTTCTCTTTCTTCTTGTAATTCATCACCGACGTTCGAGCGATGACCTGTAGACTCTTCACTTGGGAAAGTCTGTCAATCAGCTCCTCAGTCATGCCATCCGCGAAGTATTCATCTGCGGGGTCGGGGCTCATGTTTTGTAACGGCAGGACTGCAACCCTGTTCTTATCAAGCGTCGGCTTCGTTGAGGAGAATGCGGGTGGGATGAAGCTCTTCGACCGGGCGAAGTCGGCTGGTTGCAAAGGGTTCACGGTTACCTGATGTCGTATTCGGCCAAGATAGCCGAGCCGGTTGATATAGAGCCTTTCCTCAACTCGCACCCGAGAGACTCGATTGTTCAACAGTCACTTGATACTT
Source organism: Bathyarchaeia archaeon (assembly GCA_049586635.1). Taxonomy (GTDB): domain Archaea; phylum Thermoproteota; class Bathyarchaeia; order 40CM-2-53-6; family 40CM-2-53-6; genus FEN-987. Next base: position 7,501 of record JBAVCK010000171.1, on the reverse strand, counting down.
CATACGCAATGAATAACTATTCTGTACGTTCTCGCTGAAGAGTTCTTGTCGTTCGTAAGCAATCATGTCGTCGTTCGTCGTCGTCGGCGTCACAAAGTTAATCAAGGCGGCGCCGGGGGCGGCGCACCATTAGACCCACACACACCCGGCTTTGCGAGTGAGGTGTAATTCGACACCATGCGTATGATGTCAAATGCCATGAGAACACGGTTGGATTCCCTCGTGCATTATTTTCACACAACCCTCCTGACCAGAGGTTACATTCGAGAGACTTATGTAGCGAACTACCCCCAAGGGTCCCCATGGTAAGATTCGTGCTAGTTCCAGGCGCATGGTTGGGGGCGTGGGCCTGGAAGGAGGTAACTCCACTCCTCGAGAAAGAGGGGCATTCTGCCTATCCAGTCACATTGACTGGAATGGGCGAAAGGGTCCACCTTGCCACGAAAGATGTCGGCATGGAGACCGCCATCCAGGATGTCCTGAACGTGATCAAGTACAACGATCTTGACGATTTCGTTCTGGTGGGGCACAGCTTTGCGGGCAAAGTGGTGGCCGCCGTGGCGGACCGCGTACACCAAGAGGTAGAGAAGGTCATCTACGTTGATGCATTCCGACCAGAGAAGGTGAGGACGCCGCAGGGTGGGTTCGACCCTACGCGCGAGTTCGGGTCTCCGCCTCAGGGCGGTACTGCAATTCCACTCACCGAGGAGATTATCGACCGCATCGGAAAGGATGTCAGAGGCTCAAACCGAAAATGGATGCTGTCCATGGCGACACCCTGGCCGATTAGACTTGCGACCGACCCGATCACGCTGTCAAAGAACTACGACGAGGTGAAGGAGGCATACGTCTTCTGCAGTCTCAGCGGGGACCCAGTCGACGAAATCATTGCCGGGAAGTGGGGAAAGCTGGAGGGCCCCTACAATCTCATTGAAACAGGTCATTGGCCGATGATTACGAAACCTGAAGAGCTGGCCAAGGACCTACTATCCCTGGCCAAGTGATGGGCTGTTGAACAGGGACGACCCCGGCGTTACCTGGTGCCCCCCTCGTAATTCGGACCGTCGTCCTTCATGTCTTCAAAGTGTGTGTGCGCACCGTTAGGGGCACAGGGAATCCTTGACTAAACAGTGAAATACCGATGCAAAGAGCGGATAAGCTCTCCAACTCCTGAATCCCATGTTCTATTCGTGGAGTCCGGAGGCGTGTTTTAGTGGATGTGGGTAGGTCGGTGCGCACACGCACCACGAAAAAGTCGTATCTCCGTCGCCGCTGCGAGTGAGAAAGTAACATATGGCAACTCTTAGAAGTAATACCTGAAGGTGTTGGGGCGTAGTTGGGATGCGCATGATGAGGAAGAGAGAGCCTGGAAGTTTTGTTGATAGCGTAGAATCGGTAATGGTTAGCCCCGTTGAAACCGTGAAACCGACCGACCTTCTTCAATACGCGCTCAAGAAGATCGTCAAGAAGAACATCGGGTGCGTGGTAGTTGTCGAAGGTAAGAAACCTGTAGGAATCGTCACGGAACGAGATGTGTCTCGAAGAGTTGCGAAGAGCCCGAAGCTTCTGATAACCCAAGTCAGACGAGTCATGTCAAGTCCGCTTATTACTGCAACCCCGAGTACTTCTATAGACAAAGCCGTTTACCTTATGGCTAAGCACGGTATCCGAAGGCTCCCCGTCATCGATAGAAAGGAACTTGTCGGTCTCGTTTCGGAACGCGACTTACTACGATGGATGCTTCAAGTGAGCTACGAGCCTCAGCTCCCAATCGAAATCAGACAAATCCTAGCAAGAAGAGCTGAATCGAAAACTTAGCTTAACGTGGAACTCCCTAACACAATTATTGTCTGTACAGGTCGGTACTTAGGTAACGGAGTCCGGAGTCCACCATAATCGTGACTACAGTCGCCTTGGCTCCGAGCGTTTCCGCGACACGGATTGCAGCGGCAACGTTGGCTCCTGAGGAAGTGCCGGCGAACAGCCCTTCCTCGCGGGCTAGACGTCGCGCCATGGCCTTCGCTTCTTCCGTCGTAACGGTAAGAATTTCGTTCACCTTACTAGGCTCCCAGAGTGGTGGAATAAAACCGATCCCAATGCCTTCGATCCTATGAGAACCAGTAGGTTTCCCGGATAGGACAGCTGACTCGGCTGGCTCAACGGCCGTTACGTGAATGTCGGGTTTGTGTTCCTGCAGAGATTTGGTGACTCCGTGAATTGAGTGCGCGGTACCTACGACTTGAACGAACGCGTCAACATTTCCATCGAGCTGATTCCATATCTCCTCACCTAATGGATAGTAGCCGGCGATAGCGTCACGGTTGTTGAGTTGGTCTGACCACCAATGGTCGGGTTCCAGGCTAATTATGCGGGATGTCTCGATCATTTCCTTGATCAGTTTCTCGGTGATCTTCTTGTCATCACTGCGAACGTCCGTGACCTGGGCACCGAACGCCCGCATCGTAAGTCGTTTTTCATCGCTGAACGCGTCGGAGGAGACCGCGTGGAACCTGTAGCCCTTCGCGGCGCAGGCGAGGGCTAGCGATACTCCCGTTGTTCCTGAGGTGTATTCGACAACCGTCCCGCCGGGTGGCAGGCGACCGTCTGCCTCAGCATGTTCTATGATAGCCTTTGCCATCCGATCCTTCATGCTTCCAGTAGGATTGGCCCACTCAAGTTTGACTGCGATCCGGGCGCAATTAGAAGGTACGACTTTGCGAAGTTCTACGAGGGGCGTGTTGCCGATTGATTCAAGGATGTTGCCGGAGAGGTACACAGGTCTTCAATGAAGTACCATCGTTGGGCCTGTAAACGTTTTTCGGAGTTACTTTCTCTGTGTGTGCAAACCACTAAAGCCAGAGTTCTTCCAGTTTCACTTCTTCCAAAGCGTGAGCAGCGCAAGGATGACTACAATGTACGCAATTGCCCGGTCTGCTATGAGCGGAACTGTCAGAGTGGCAGCAAGGCCAAGCAAGGTTGCCAAGTGAGAGGTAGCGAAAAGGCCGAAAGCTATGCCGATGTAGAGAGTCATGACGTTCTTCTTCCTACCATACAACGCAACACCCAAGACGAATATGATAATACTTAGGACGAAGTTGACTGCGGTTATGGGATCCAAAGCCATCGCTCATCGTTTGGCTAGGAACACGGTGAATCAATATACGTTAATTCTTCATAGATTCTATTTTGTATAGACCCGGAAGTCCACGGCATTATCAAACACGCACTTCTGATAAGGTACCAAAACCAGGACTCGTCCTGTGAGCTTATTGCTCTTGGCGGCAATACGGGACTCATGCCTTACCAATTCAAGTTCGACCTGACACGGCTATCTCAATCGTTCTTCACAGGAATTGCGGTGGCTGCCCAGAAGAGAAGGCTGCACAGACGAATTGGCGAGGCAGCTCTGCGTCTCCTTGAACGATTCAGAGTTCAGGAGATCACAGGGTTGGATTTTGCTCAAGCTCTAATGCTCCTTGAGGACTTGATAGATATCCAGACTAAGAATTTCAACAACCGGGAAAGATTCGTAAGAACTTCCAGGCGAGTGCTGCTCCTACCTCACTGCTCAAGGAAATATATGGACAACCGCTGTAAAGCCGTCTTCGATTCCAACATTCCATCATACCGCTGCTCTCACTGTTCACCCGACTGCTTGGTAAACCAGGCGACACTGGCTGGGGAGCAGAAAGGGTACGATGTTTATGTTCTGCCGGGCGGGTCATGTATCCATCAGATTCTGCAAAAAGGCCGTTATGAGGCACTCGTGGGAGTCGCCTGCGGCGAGGAGATCAAGCTAGCTGAAAGGCTGCTAGAGAAGACGGGGCTGCCAGGTCAAAATGTGCCTTTAATCAGGAACGGTTGCGCCAATACAACATTCAACATACGGGCCCTGAAGAAGACCCTGTGAGTTTCCGAAAGATACTAGCAATCATACAAAGCAATTCAGTTACACCAGATAGAGCACACACAGCTTAGTCGACGATGAACAGTCTGGCGCCTTTCTTGGTATGTGACTTGTGTGGATTTCTTTCGTCGTCTGCGACTTGGTAGCTGCAACCAGGTTTCAGCGTGAATTTTCTTCCATCCTTCAATTCCGTGACTAACTCTCCCTTCAGAACCAAGAGCACGTGTCCCCTAGTGCACCAATGATCCGCAACGTACCCAGGGGAGTATTCGACGATTCGAACGCGCACGTTTCCGGTCTCCAACGTGCGCCAATAGGCTGAACCCTTCTCTCCCTTATGCTCAACAGGCTTAACTGCACTCCACTCGGTTATGGAGAACGTGACTCCATCAATCTTCATGTTTCTTCTACCTGTTACTTCTCATTCGAAGACTATATAGTATAATGTGGGCGCGCCTCGGTAACGGATTGAAGATCGTGGAACAGATGACGCTGATGACTATTGGATTGTATAGCGAACCCGTTGGCGCTTGCTTGCTAGCTATTCTGTACTGAGCCGTCTCTCCGTGGTCAGTGGGATTTTTCGTGTGTGTGGCGCGTGACATGAAAAACTCTGAATAAACATCCGCCGATGCCGAACAACCGACACGAACAGCCATAAACCGAACAGGGCCCGCATTGCCCGGTTCTTTTGCGTTCGAAATCGCTGCCGGCAATGAGTGGACATCCAGAAATAGTCTCTTCGTGTTCGAGTCTGCTTCGGGGTGTATCTGACGAGCCCAATTGCTCGGCCTAGTTTGTTCAGGGGTGAGATCTTACTCCTGATAATAGTGGACGGGCTTTTCGGGTTCGCGGTTGGCTTCAGCTCTCCCTCCGTCGCGCCGTTAATCGTCGCCATCGGGGTTAGCATAACATTCGTGGGTCAAGCTCAAACCATCGGAGGCTTGGGCGCCACATTTCTTCGCTTGCCCATTGGGGTCTTGATTGATCGAATTGGGCGAAAACCCTTCATTCTCATAGGGGGACTCGTGACGCTGGTTGGTTTCTTTTCGTACTCTTTCGCCACATACTGGGTTCTGTTGGGCGCGGGCATCATGCTAGTGAGTTTGGACCAGGCGATTCGTGGGACAGCTTCGTACGCGGCGCTCGGCCACGCAACCACAACGCAGGGACTTGGAAAGATTTTCAGCATTGACCTTGGCGTAACTGAAACGGCCGCCACACTGGCACCGCTCCTTGGGGGTTTCTTAGCGACCACGATGGGTCTCCCGAGACAAATGATTTTCACAACTTCCGCCGCTCTCGTTGCAACTGCTCTCGTGGTCGTGGTTCTAGGCTACAAACAAGGGCCAATCCAGCGAACCGAAGCCGCAACCGGATCTTGGTGGGGGTTCTTACGCCCCGATAAAAGCCTCATACCTTTGCTGGTGGTAGTGGCGCTCGATTCAGTCGCATGGAGAATCAGCTTCCCCTTCTGGGCGTTGTATATTTTCAAAGAGATGAAATCTTCCCCAGAACAGTTAGGGATAGCATTGGCAATCTCCGCTGGAATCCCAGCGCTGACGGGTTTCACGTTGGGTTCCAAGCTTGACAAGCTCGGCGGGAGGCCTTTTCTGGCGGCCAGTGAATGGTCCGCTATTGGTTGTTTTCTGCCGCTTTTGTTGGGTTGGAGACCTGAGTTCGCGTACATATCCGCCGTATTCGCAGGTTTCGTCTACAGTTTATGGATGCCCGCCCTAAACGCTCATATTGTTCTACATTACGGCCGAGAGAGATACGGTCAGACGTTTGGGATACTGGCGCTCGTTGCCGGCATAGCATCAGCCGTGTCCCCAATTCTAGGTGGGTGGATGTGGGATAACATATCACCACAATCCCCCTTCATACTCAACCTGGTCCTGGCTATCATAATCGGTTTCATAATCTGGTTCAAAATCAAAGAACCAACTCCAGCGGCGACCTAGGAAGCGAGCACGTGCGGTCAGACATCTGTGGTACCCTTGGTGCGCGCACACACTTTTGCTAACTACGAACGACGACCGTTCAAATTCCACTACTCGCACCACTAGACCCACACACACTAAACGACGAACGAGCGACGGTCCGAGGGTCCGGCGGCCGCACCAGTGATACTACAGACTAAGCGCGGCTTCTATTTTGTTAGGCCACACTGTTTCCTGAGCTTCTCCACCAGTTCCCGGTGTCGGGGGTCGGTCCTTGCCTTGGCGAGGAGGGGCGAGTACATCACCACTGAGGGGATTAGCGCATGGCCTTCGAGGGCCCTGTTCAAGTACTCGAAGTAGGAGTCCAAGTCTCCGAGGGCATGGTAGACAAACGCGATGAAGTTGAAGCCTATCGGACCCATCTTGGCGTCCTCGATCTTCCTGACCACGAGCAGAGCCCTCTCCCTGTCGCCCTCCTTGGCCGCGATGGCCCCTCCCATCCAGGTGACCCGAGGATTGGTGGGATCGAGCTTCTCCAACTTCGCAAGGAACTCCTTAGCCTTCTCAAGGTCCCCTTTGGCTAGGTGGTACTCCGTCATACCTCTGTACGCGAACGCCGGGGCCAGCTGCTCAGTCTTCTTCCAGAACTCAAGCGCCTCCTGCTCCCTCCCGGTCCAGAGGTATGCCTCCCCGACCCGGTAGATGAAGTCGGGTCTGATGGGGTCCAGTCGGTAGGCTGTCTCGATCTGTCCGACCATCTCCCCCGGGTCTCCTTTGAGTGCCGCCAGCTCGAACAGGTTCCAGTAGGGGTCTGGGAGACTCGGGTTGAGTTCCAGCGCCCTTCTGGCCTCCGCTTCCGAACCCAGGGCGTCGTCCACGTTGAAGAGCATGTTCGAGAGCGTCGAGTGGGCCTCCGGAAGGTTCGGGTCGAGGTTGAGGGCGCGCTCCAGTAGTCGCCTCACAGTCGTGACTTGGATGTCTTGGGGCTCATGTCCGGCGTCAGCAAGCAATTGGTGACATTCTGCCTCGCCCACGTACGCTCTCGCGAATCCGGGATCCAGCTCGATGGCCTTCTCGAAGAGAGCTATGGCCTGCCTAAGTGAAGCCCCGGTCTGCTCCCTCAACAGTTCCCTGCCCCGCAGGAAACAGGTGTACGCTTCCGTGTTCTCAGTATCCTTTTTCGTGATTACGCGTTTCTCCGAGTCCACGAGTCGAATCTTGAGCTCGCCGGCCACTTTCTCAGCGATCTCCGACTGGATCGCGAAGACGTCGTCCAAGTTCCTGTCGTAATTCTGGGCCCAGAGGTGACCTTCCGTTGACGTGTCGATGAGCTGCGCCGTTATCCTCACCCTGTTGCCTGCCTTTCTGACGCTGCCTTCAATCAGGGTGCCGGCGTTCAGCTCCTTCCCCACGTCCGAGGCGCCCTTCTGGGACCCCTTATATTTCATGACGGAGGTTCTTGCGATGACTGTCAGCTGTCTCACGCCCGAGAGCGATGTGATCAGTTCCTCAGTCATTCCGTCTGCGAAGTATCCATCTTCAGGGTTGGAACTCAGGTTTGCGAAAGGCAGAACTGCAATCCGCCTCTTGTCCAGACCCGCTTCGACCATCTCTTGCCTCTTGTCTCTCGTCGCCTGTCTCTCGGGGGCTA
>JBAVCK010000170.1:0-12280 GCA_049586635.1 Bathyarchaeia archaeon | reverse complement strand
TGAAGGTACCCAGAAACAACTCCGCCACCATGATATTGACCCTCGGCGAACTTGATTGCGCGCAGAATCCGACCCTCAATATCAAGAGGCGAACTAACGGCAATGTTAACTGGCACAAATGCGGGCACTACCGATAGCGCCAACAGGAAGAACACCAAGAGCCTCATCGAATCATCGGCCTGCGCTCCTAGGCCTGCATGGGACGATTTAAGTTGTTGCGAGTTCGGATTATGGGAAAAAGCCTTACTTTTCCGAGAAGTACAACGAAACCACTGAAGTAAAGGTTCTGTCAACTTGTCGGCGGATGCGTCGAAGTTAACTGGCCTGCATCGACTTTCAGGATTACCTTCGTCGAGGGTTCCTGTACCATTGCTTCAATTGCAGGTCCTACGGCCCTGAACCTCAGGGCTCGCGCCAAAATATTCTTGGCCGCGTTTACGTCTCGGTCTACCGCGAATCCGCAGCTGGCACATTTCAGCTTTCGGTTCTCTTCGGGTATTCGCATCATGCGCGACCCACATGCCGAACACTTCGCTGACGTGCCACTCGGGTTCACGTAGATCACTGGTAAGCCTTCCCAGCGGGCTTTGTATTCGATCTGCCGTTGCAGTTCCGCGTAGCTCCATGAGTTTAGGCGGAATCGGTAGTTCGAGCCTTGTCCATTGCCATGCCTGTAGAGTTTGCGTATGCCCGTTAGCTTTTCCATAGCTATTCCGAGTTGTTTGTCTTTTGCCTGTTGTACGATTGTCTTTGAAACTTGATGGAGAATTTGTTGCACCCGGTTACTCTCCTTCATGCCGTATTTGCAGTAGAGAAGACCTCTTACTCGCGCATCGTTGCGTTTGAAATGAGATTTCACATCACGGTATTTTCGCTTGGTTTCCGTTGCTTTAACCAGATTGTAGCGTTGTGAAACGCGCGTTAGGTCTGCGGTTGTTACGTTGTCTAGGTTCCGGTCGATGCCGATGTATCCCGCAGGTTCGATTTCAGCGGTCTCTTTTGAGTAGCTTATGCTCAAGCTCTGAGGAGTCAAAGAAGCTGCGCGAACAGTTATGGCTGGATTGGAGAGAACCTCTTTCGTGTGATTGCTGAGCGATATCTCGCTGTACCCACGCTCGCCGAGCGGTAGCTTCAGTGTGCCGTTTTCGACCTTGAATCCGTAGCACGTCGTTAGCATAAGTCTTCTCGCCTGGGGGATTCTTGTTCGTGGATTTTTCTTTACGGACTTGCGATAGTTCTTGAGTATGCCAGCGGCTTTGCTGATTGCGCAGAGCTTGTAGTAGGAGGGAATGTTGAAGGACGAGAGTTTGCTGTATGCTCTGAGTGACAGTGACTTTAGCGAGGTGGTTTGGCTTTCAATGCCGATGCGCAGGCAGGCATTGACCATCGACCGGAAGACTTCAAGTAGCCTAAGGAGTTCCGCATTAGGCTGATAGTTCTGTTTCACGGATTTAACTAGCCGCAAAGCACCACGAGATACCCACGCCCAACTACACATATTAGTGATGGGGGGACTTCCAAGGTCAGTTTTCGGAGTAGAGCTCGATATCCGTCGGCGAGTTAACAGAACAGAAGTAAATAATAGGTTTAGATGAACCTCAGGAGGCTACGAGGATGAATGAAGTGGACCGAGTTGTTACGGGCATCAAGGGCTTCGATGAAGTGCTAAATGGCGGCCTACCGAAGGCTAGAACCATCTTAGTTGTGGGAAGCCCAGGGTCAGGAAAAACGACCTTCGCGGTACAGTTCCTGGTTGGCGGGGCGAAGGCTGGGGAACCGAGCCTCTATGTCTCCTTAGATGAGAAGCCTGAACGCGTCAAAGTTAACCTCTCATCATTCGGCTGGAATTTGGATTCTCTTGAGGATGCCGGGAAGCTCACCTTCATAGACGCCACCCAACTTAAACGGCCGGGGCAGCGGATCAGCCAGCCCGATCTTGCCTCTGAAAACCCCGTGGGCCTAACTCTCCCAGAGTTAACTTTAGGGTCACTTGTTCGAACCATAAGGCGTGTTGCAGCGGAAGAAGGAACGCAAAGGATTGTAGTCGACCCGATAACCTCACTGATGCTCCGCTATCCTGAAGAGGCAAAGCGAAGGCGGGCACTCCTACTCTTCTTCGACGCGCTCGAATCAACCGGATGTTCCTGCATCGTAACCACCGAACTCCGCACGTCAATGCTCGCACGGCGATTTCAACTCGAGGAATACCTATCCCAAGGCGTGGTGCTGCTTCACACGATGGTACACGACGGAAACGTGATTCGAGGCTTGCAGGTTGAGAAGATGCGAGGCATAAGCCACGACGCCCAGCTCCGCCCGTATCAAATTGGTCCGTCAGGCGTAGAGGTCTTTCCAAAGGACAAAGTGTTTTAGCAGTTCTCAGTTGGAAGTTTTCATACTGCCTGGTCTTCCAACCAAATTGGTGCTTGGGCTTGAGACTAGTACCTAGAGGCGTGGAGCATGAGCAAGCGTGAAGTAATCCGAAAGCACGAAGGTTCAATCCTGAAGGGAGTTGTTCTCATTTCCATCCTAGTGCTAATTGTTCTTGGTTCAACCCTCGTCATGGTACGTTTTCTCCGAACGAATCCTCGTGGCGGCATAGCGTCGACTGGGTGGCAGAAAACGCCCGAAGTCCGGATAGTCATGGACTCAACCGCCGATTGGGCGCGCATAATGTTCAACGACTTGTACGGTACCAACCTCAACGGCATCCGAATTCTTGAGTTTCATTCTCACGGATGGCTCCTGGGCAATGATAGCGACGACCGAATAGACGCTGGCTATGGCCTAACCTTCCTGGACGTAATGTATAACTCAACGGTTACGAGGACGGGTGACATTGTCGGATTCTTCAAAGGCAATAATGATTTCAAGCATTCCAAGATGTTCGCGGACGTAGTACTCGACGTAAACCTGGACGTGACGAGCGTATCGGTTTACCTAATGCTGGCGGGCGCGGGAACCACAACGTTTCAGTTCATAAATAAGGAGACAGGCGTTGTATTGTGGGAAGACACAGAGACCGGGCGTAGCATAACGCAATACCTCCCGAGGTATTTCTCCCCGCACATATTCTTCGCACAAGAAACAATCGATGCCTACCTAGTACTCGCATTAGTCGTGGGTGCGGCCTTCACCATTATCCTTCTCAACCCCATATACGATTCCAGGCCAACTGCGAGGAAGCCTAGGAAGGATGCCGGGGGCCTCTAAACCTGCCAGCGAAACGAAGAATGGGCGTCCTCGAAGTATTCCTGAATAGGAATTCTATCTACTTGATGATTGGGGCCATGCTGATTTCGATCGCTGTTACGATACCTCGCTTCGGTGACGGCATTCCAATGGGTGTCGATACGACCAGCCACCTCTACAAGATACTGTTCCTCCAGTACTGGTGGAGACAGGGCGTTTTCCCATTTTGGAGCCCAGATTGGTATGCGGGGTCACCTGCGCTCTTGCTCTACCCACCGCTGGGCTATTACATAACAGCAGGAGTTTCGCTGCTCGGTTTAGATCCACTCCTCTCATACAAGTTGGTTGACGCAGTCGGATACTGGCTCGCACCAGTGGGAGTCTACTTTCTCGCGGATGAATTGGGCTTCAGCAAAGGCCTAAACGCCTTGGCTGCCTTGCTCTTCAGCGTCGTCCCTGAAGTTGTAGAGAACTACATCTTCTTTGACAGGTTCCCGACCACGATTGCTATCCCGATCTTCTGTGTTTTCATCATAATTTTTCATAAGTTCCTCGAGGAGCGGGCCAGTCCAGTTTATGGATTAGGTGCGATTGTAACCATGTCGGCCCTACTTCTTACACATCATCTCTCGGCGCTGATCGCCGGGATCGTCGCTGTCCTAATGGTTCTACTTATGGTGGGAAAACAGGGCTTGACCAGGCCGTTACTGAAACTTATTTTTGTCGGGGTAGGAACAGCTGGGGTCACGGCCTTTTGGCTTGCTCCCTTCCTAATGTCATTCGATTTGTTTTCGGCGAATCAATTCTATAACAGGAACGTAACGTTCCCGTTCCTAAGGTTCACGTACTTCGGCTTCGACGTGGCCTCTTACCTTCTGGGAATCGCACAATTCATTCTTGCCGCTATTGGGATACAATCAATCATCGGGCGCAAGTTCGGGCGACGCATTCCAATGAAGCCGATGATTTTCTTTCCAATTCTGCTGAGTGGGATGGCATTGTTTCAGGTAGGAGAGGTCGCCAGAAGTATCGGCCTGCAGAGTTTGGGAGAAGTGGTCGTCGCAGGTTCCTTCCTTGTTTTCCTCGGGCAACTGATTCTTTCCAGTCACGTTCGGCGGATCTTGTCGCGTGTGAATGGCTCCATTTTCTTGACCGTGTGGTTCATCCTCTTCCTTTGGCTCGGCTTAGGATACTACGCTCTACCGATCCTTCAGCTTCCATACATTAGCGCAATTTGGGTGAAGACCATGGACGTCTACAGAATATGGCTATACCTAGCCCTTCCCATGAGCATTCTTGCTGCTTGGGGATTTCTGAGAAGCATTTCGAAGCTTCATACTTGGAAGCCGCTGGCCGCAGTCTTTCTACTCGCCTTGGTGGTCGCTCCAATCAGCGCGGGGGTCTTGCTGAAGATGAATTATGCCTTCAACCACGACGTCAACCTCGTGCTACCCTACTCCACAGCGAACGCAGAAATCCCGCCCATGATAATACACTACTTCCAAAATGACCCATCGCCAGGAAGAATTCTAGCATTCAACGTACCCTTCTGGATTTACGTTCTCCCCAACTACATCGAGAAACCGATCGTTGATGGATGGTACCCACAAACCAAACTGGTCACCCAACTCGTTGACATAAATGACTACCGACTAAATGACTTGGAATCTGCCGCCAACGATACAGCACGCTTGAACAATTGGCAAAAGCTCGTTTCAGAATCCAACCAACTTGACGCAACCTGGGTTATCATAGGTGATAACGGGACGCTAGCAGCCAGGATCATGAAGGACGCCCCCTTCAATGAGCAGCTGACCGTGCCATATGGGAAAGTCGTCTTGAAAATTTACAAGGCAATACAGGTGCCATCGCTCGTTGACTCCGGCCAACAGCCTTTGGAGAACGTCACACGCCCAAACCCGGATATCATCATTCTGAGCGTCAAACCCATTTCCAGTACAAATACGTTGATCGTGAAGGAGGCCTATTTCCCAACATGGGCCGCAAAAGCAGACGGGCAAACGCTGCCCGTGAAGAGTCAACCCGGCACAAACTACATCATGCTACAAATTCCGGCTGACACTAGACAAGTCATAATGTACCAAAAACCGGCGACCAACCTTTGGAATGTTGTCTCTATCGTCAGCTTGTTAACTTGTGCCGGACTAATTGCCTGGTCGCTCACAAGGGGAAGACGACGGGGGGCTTGAGTTATATCAAAGCGTAGTCTGGTTCTTGAGGAACAATTCCTCATAAGGATAAGCTTCCTCTTCGCAGCCGGCTTCATATTCGCAGAGGGACTGCAGAACTGGATACGCGGAAGGATAGTAACACATCCCGAAGTCGTAGCATTGCTACTCGTGACTTACGCGGGCGCGTTTGGTCTCTTTATCCTCGCAACCTTAGACACTGATGCAATTCTGAAACTCCGAAACGTTGCCTTGATTTCCCTTATTCTTGCGACGATGGCGAGCTGGTATGTCATAACCCAAGTAGAACATCCAGCTGCATACCAAACTGACGCGCTCGCCTTCGCACATTACTCGGCCATCCTACTCTCCCATGGGGTGAACCCGTACACTCAAGACCTTCAGTCCGCTCTCTCAATGTTCTCCGTGGACCCACAGTTCATCACACTTACGCCCAACGGAGGCCTGGTCAGCACTCTAAACTATCCCGCGCTGCAAGTTTTTCTTTTCCTTCCCGTAGTCTGGCTCGGACTGCATGACGCAAGGGTTGTCGTCTACATTTTCGAGTTAGCGTCCATCCTCGTGGTCTACATGTGGGCGCCGAAGGAGATTCGGCCCCTAGCGCTAATTCCACTATTCGCAGGCTCAGACTTGGCCGTAAACTTCAGCGCAGGATCAGTGGCAGATTTTCTCTGGGTCCTACCATTACTGCTAATGGTTGTCTACATTGACCGGCCTACAATCGCCGGAATCATGTTCGGGCTGGCTAGTGCAATAAAGCAGACACCCTGGATACTGGCTCCATTCCTTCTTGTCTGGTATCTCCAAAGCCACCAAACTCTGCAGCTCAAAGAACGGCTGAAGCGAACGGAGACCTTCGCTATTGCGGCGCTGGCATCATTCATAATTCCGAACCTAGGCTTCATGCTAGCCGACTTCGGGGCTTGGTATTCGGGGGTGGTGACCCCAGCATTCGGTAACCTGGTGGTCTTGAGTCAGGGGTTATCTCTTATCACCCTCGCGGCGGGCGTACCATTGCCCCCCACCTTCTACCTGATTGCAACGCTCTCAGTCGCCGGAGCCCTTCTAGTATGCTACTTCACTTACTTCGAAAAGCTCGCCCTAACTGTTTGGGGTTTCCCAGCAATTGTACTCTGGTTCTCCTATCGTGGTTTACAGAACTACTTCATCTTCTGGACGCCCTTGCTAGTGATGTCCGTAGTTATGCTGTATAAGAAGGCGGAACGATGAAGGCAATCAGGCCGGCCGTGGTAGTGGTTGCTTTATCGGTATGTATTCTGATCATTAGCCTGAGTTTCATCTCCTATTTCGGCCAAGTGTACCAACCATCGCCACTACTCAACACGAACATGAAGTTCTGGACTCTTGACCCCGCGAACAACATTACCAAACCATACCTTTGGCAAGTTGATATTATCAAAGGGGCCTTTGACAACGTCAGTATCTACCAGTTCAACGTGCAAAACCGTGCCTCGATCGCTCTGAGAGTGGAGCGCAGTAACCAAAACAACACTTCGGTATGGACGACCCTGCACGTCAGGCAGGATTTGAATGGCCAGGGGCTCGATGCTCTCTTTCGATCCACGATTTCGATGTGGGTCTTTCCAACCTTCACATATGCGTACGACAGCACGTCCCACAACCCTGAGAACGCGTTTGGTGTCGAGATTAACGACGGAACCAATTTGGTATGGTTCATATTCGCCGATGAACCCAGCCAAGTCTTCCAATTTCCCCATCACAGAATTGTATTGACCCAGACCCCGCTGAACACTTGGTCACTAAGGGAAATTGATATCGCCAAGCAATATGATGAAGCCGGCTGGAAGAAGCCTCAGTCGCTATCTTTCATCCTTCTGTTGGGGACAACGAGAGTTCACCCAGGTAACTGGGTTGGCTATGTCTCAGGACTGACCGTGGATGTAGGCCCGTTGCAAACTGAAAGTCTATCTTCATCACAGCAGCTAACCGTCCTGGCCGTAGATGGGGTGGCTATACTAGCCATCGCGGCAGCCGCAATAAGCTTCCACATCCGAATGGGAGAAGGAAGAGTCGCTAGGGTCCATAGAAGGCTCAAGTCAAAAAGGTGAACGGTAATGCATAGGAAATCTCCTCACGAACTTAAGGGAGCCGCGCCCCCAACTAAATCCCAAGTCCTAACCCTACTCAAAGCCAATTCATTTTCAGTTCTGTCCATCACTTTCGGCGTGGCAGCGCTGGCGATGATACTGGGGGCAACCCTCGCGCCAACGGGACAGATTACCGGGGAGAGCCTTGTCTTGATTGAGGTTCAGGTTCTTCCGGGTTTCTACATGAAACCAATCACGTTCTTCACGTTCGCCCTATTCCTCTCCTTCGCCTTCGGCCTATACTCAACCCAGACCAGGCGGAGGTTCCTCGGAGCTAGGCCAAGTTTGCTTCGGACAGTATACATAGGGGCATGGCTCGTCGCAATGGGGAGCGGTTTCGAGATAGTCTACCAGATAGTTATTTGGTCCGCCGCCCTCGCCGTGCAGGGCCTAGCCAACCCGGATATCATAGTGAACCCGTTCCCTGTCTCTGTGAACCCAACCCCAATCAACGTGGTCTTCGCCTCGAAAATGGTCGTCGCGATCTTCTTCATGTCAATCTTCCTCATTGACTACATCCATCGAATCGACAGAACTCGACATGAGAGAGAGCTGATAGAAGCGCTTCTGCGCAAGTAACCGTCCGCCAAGGCTGTGTCGAAGAGGCTGAATTGAAGGACAACTGATGGATAATGCCAACATTAAGCGGACGGTTCAAGAAATTCTGTGTAAATGTGTATCGTGAGTTCCGCACGCGGGACGCCATTCCACTCTTAATACTTGTATTTCCCGTAATTTTCCTGATTGCGATCGACCCGGGGTCCTTCTCGCTTGTGTGGTTTTGGGGTCGCCAAGTTGGCAGGGCTGGTTTCGTGTTCCTATTCTTCCTCGTAGCTTGGGATTGGCACGATTCCAGAAAAATGTTGAAAGCCACTCGGGCGAGGTGGCGATACATCCTAGCGGTTCTGTTCTTAATTGTAATTCTTGCTTACTACTGGGAACGTGTCGTCAACGTAGGTCTAACTGACTACCTCCGAGTTTACGTTACCAGTCAGTTGGGCGTTTCACAAGAATCGCCACTCAGTTTCCTTCTCGCAATGGATTACCTCGCGTACGCCGTGTACTGCGTGGCAACAACCGCCATTTTGTACTCTCCGAAAGCAATTCTCCGAATGGCCACGCCGGTCATCTACGTGGTGGGCAGCGGCATACTTGATATGATGGACGCCTTCTTCCCCGAAGACTCCCTGGCCTTCCTACAAGTCTGGGTCTACTTGATCTGGAATGTGGTAGTCTTCTTACTCGGCTTAATGGGATACAATACTCGCCCAGACCCGCTTCACGGGCAAATACCAATACCTAGCGTACTGCTGCAAGGGAACCGCTTGTACTTGTGGGGCTTCAAGGGTCCCATGACCCTTGCCATATTCTGGCCCTCATCTGGGGTTGTAAGTATGATCGTCTACAGTCTGGTCATACTAGTTCTGATGGTCAAACTTGAGGCACCGAGAAGGCGCAAACTAGTCTACGCCTTCATAGGGGCCGCAGGAACTTATTTCGTCAACGTGATACGCATCACATCGATAGTGCTCTACGTAACCTACATCAGCCTCGACGTGGAAGCTTTTCATCAATCCATTGGCGAAGTTCTGTTCATCTGCTGGATTTTCATTTACCTCCTCCTTGTTCTGCACATAGAAGATGGGTACGCTCGAAAGCAGCCGAGCAAACCGGGCGTCAAAAGAACGAAAGCTGACCTACGACAATCCCATATACGCCCTGCCAAGAAGGGTGCATGAGTTAGTAAGACCGCAGAAGACCCCGCCGTTCACGAAACTGAAAGATTAGGCGGCTCTTAGAAAGTTTCTAATGACAGTTGGGTGTGAGAGGGCGTCATGGCTCGCACAAGGTACGGCTTCCTAGGATTCTGGCAACTTGCGAACCGCGACACCGAGTTCAGGATAATCTTTCTTGTGGCCACTACGCTCTGGCTATACTCATCCATTATGAAGCTCCCATTTCTGCAGCCTAGCCTCTACAGTGACGTGGGCTGGCTCTGGATCCGAGACGTCTACCTAGGACACCACAACCTGCAGATACCTTACCTGCAGTACGAGCTTGAATACCCACAGGTCATTGGCGCCATCATTCTGCTCGGTCAAGCAATATCGACCTACTTGCCGGTTGTGGCAGACCAGTACAATACTTTCGTCGCAGTGGAATCCATTCTGCAGTACCCATTCATGATTGGAACATTATTCAACATCTACATGCTGTGCGGAAAGCTTAGGCTGAATCGAAAGCGCATCTACCTCTACATGCTCACGACATTGACATTTGTAATCTACGGGTTCTATAACTGGGACTTCATAGTCGCTTACTTCGTCACCATTTCGATCTGGCTTTACCTTGACAAGAGGTATGACGCAAGTTCCCTAGCCCTGACCGCGTCGGTCCTGACGAAGTTCATTCCAGGCATCATGCTGCCTGCCATGCTCGCCGGGCTACCGAACAATAGGGCTCGCCTCAGGTTCACCGCAATCGCGGCAGCGGCTTGGATCGTCGCGAACGCGCCGTTCGCTCTGCTCAACTTCGGCCTCTGGATTAAGCTCTTCATCGGATACGCGGGCCCGAACCATCAGCTTCAAAACACTTGGATTTCATGGGTAATCATGACAGCAGGCCTAGGAGACATTGTCTCCGGCGCCAGGTACGGCCAAATCCTGAGCTTCGTGATCATCATTTACCTAATCATACGAGCGGTACTTAGCAGGCGAACACCACTTGAAAAAATGCTTCTCTCTTGGTACGCGTGGTACGGAGCGATATACCTGTTCGACCCTCAGATGTTTATCCAACTCCTTCCCATAGTGATTCTGACTCCAGATTTCAACTTCCTCTTCTACAGGATTGCAGACCTCCTGAACGGATTCATCATACTATTCTACTTCATCGGAGGAAGCCACCCGAATTGGCCGAGATATCTAACAGACCAGCTGACACCCTTCGGCTTGATCAACATGTCCGCGGCGCTGCGGCAGCTCATCTTCCTAAGCGCGTATTTCGTAAGCTTCAACCCGAAGTTGCAGAAACGACTCAAGCGCGTAGCTACCAGATTCGCCGCGCCAGTATGGAAGCTTGGCTATGTTGTTGGAGATTTCATTTCCGGCCTGCTTAAGCCGGTGACGAAAGCTTAGGTTTGGAGCTCAGCCTAAACAGGTCTGCGAGCATCCTAAACGACTGTTTACCTAAACTTAGCTTTGATTGCCCAATCACCCTGTCCCTGAAGACTATCGGGATCTCGGTGGTTCTGTACCCTTCCCAGTAAGCCTTAATGATGAATTCCATAAAAAACGAATTCCCTTTTGATTCAGTCCCAACGTTATCCACTACTTCGCGTCGAATCGCCCGCAATGCCGTGGTGAAGTCGTGCAACGGTACGCCTGAGAAGAGGAATATGAGAATGTTTCCGAGCCTGCTCGCTATGCTCTTCCTCAAAGTTTGGAAAGACCGAACCTCGTACTGGCCGCCCCGAATGTAGCGGGAGCCGACGACCAGATCATACCCCTCATTGACCTTAGCAACGAATCGAGGAATGTCGTAGGGACTGTGAGAGAAGTCAGTATCCATCCCGACTATGATGTCACCCTTGGCGAATCGGTATCCGTCAGCGTGGGCCGACCCCGGTCCCATCTTTGAAGGGCGCCACAATAACCGAACATTGCCATACCTCTTGCCAAATTCCTTGACCAAGTCTGAAGTGCCATCAGGAGAATTATCATCGACCACAACGATCTCACCCCTCATCTTATTCCGCTTCAAAATTCCCTCAATAACCGGCACCATCCTCGACAGGTTATCGCGTTCGTTGTAGGTAGAGAGAACTACCGAAACCAATCGGTTCCGATTGCTAGCCTGCATTAATCTTCTCTCCACAACGGTGATTAGGGCTGCCTTCTACCTTTATCGATTAAGTTCCAACAGTGAGATGGCTAGCGGGGGCTCGTAGGCTCATGAAAGTTATTGTGACGGGCGGGGCTGGGTTCATCGGAAGCCATCTCGTCGACGCTCTGACGACGCGGGGCGGTGAGGTGGTCGTTTTGGATAACCTCAGCAGCGGCAGCATGGATAACCTTCGCCTTGCCTCCACCAAACCTCGATTCAATTTCGTGGATGCAGACTTGAAGGATTTTGAGGGATGGGACAAAGTTTTCGACGGGGTATCCTTAGTCTACCATTTCGCAGCCAACCCCGAAGTAAACGTCGGCGAAACTGACCCATCCATACATTTCCAAGACAACCTTTTCGCTACCTTCAAGTTACTCGAGGCTATGCGGAAGAGCAAAGAAACAAAGAATATCGTATTCGCTTCCACGTCCACCGTATATGGTGAAGCATCAGTGCTACCCACCCCAGAGGACTACGGGCCGCTCTTGCCCATATCCACATACGGCGCTTCAAAACTCGGCTGCGAAGTCCTGCTCAGCTCCTACGCATACACGCATGGCATGCGGGCTCTGATCTTGCGCCTTGGCAACTGCGTGGGTTCGCGGGCACGGCACGGGGTCGTAGTGGATTTCATAAGGAAATTGAAGGGGGACTCGAAGACGCTAGAAATTCTAGGGGATGGGACCCAAAAGAAGTCCTACATACATGTTGACGATTTCGTTGACGCGACGACTTTCATTAGAGATCGCTTCTTCCCCTCGCACCAACGAGTCGAAGTTTACAACCTAAGTTCGGCCGATCAGGTCAAGGTACAACGCATCGCTGAGATTGTCGTTGAAGAAATGGGAATTCGTGCGGTAG
>JBAVCK010000169.1:0-6248 GCA_049586635.1 Bathyarchaeia archaeon | reverse complement strand
GCTGTGGTCTTGACTGGTCCACCGTGCGATGAGAAAAAACTAATCGTCAAACGCTTCCTGGAAACTAATCTTAGGAATGGTCGTCCCTGCATCCTCCTCTCCAGCAGCCTTGACGCTGTAACAGACTTGATTCCTATATACCGTAAGGAGCTTCAGGTCATAATCTGCCACCCTCAGGCTGAAACAATTGCTTCCAACTTTGACAGCATTGTCAAACTGAAATCGGTTGATAGCCTGACCGAAATCAACCTGGAAATCAGTAAGGCTCTCGCAAGATTGCCCTCTGGCAAACGGTCTGTCCTTTGCTTGGACATTCTTGATGACGTTCTGCTTGATCATCATGAACGGGCAAGAAGATGGCTCATGGACATCCTAGGGAGAGGTAAATCAACTCGTGTCACCTATCTCGCGACACTGAATCCGGCAATGCACTCTGATCAGGAATCCCAAGCGGTTCTAGAGACCTTTGATGGACACATCGAACTGTTCGAAGGAGAAATCCAAGTGAGGCCCAAGCTCATCAGAGTCAAGAAACTGGCTGGGCGCAAGTTCCTAGATGAAGAACTACTCGTTCGAAGAGAAAGAATTCAGGAATGAATTGGACTTGATCGACGGAGGTTTCATCGGCGACTACACGGACATTGCGGTCGGTTCTGACAACGCTTTTCACGCTCTCTGGACGGACATGAACAACGAACAAACAGTAGCTTGGTCGTACGGGTTCCAGTTAGTCCCAACTAGCATCCACCAACAGGACATCTACCGGTCTTCACTGAGTATTTCGGGAGGGGTGATTGAAAAGTTCCCTGTAGCGTTATCGTATTCATGATTCTTGAATGCGGTTACAGATTCTCGCCTGCATCGGGGACAGATCCTAAGCTGATATCGATTGCTTGGCAGCGGGCGCTTACACCATTCACAACGTCTAACAACGAGTGGTGTCTCAGCCTGTTGTTCGGCGTCAAGTAGTAGCTCCTCAAGATCCTCAGCCAAATCCATCATCCACAACCTCAAGTCGAAGTCAGCGGTTGCTCGGAAGAAACGAGCTATGAGTCACTACCGCGAGCGAAAGGATTGTGTTGCGTGGGGCTGCGGTATAATGGGCTTGTGTAAGAGGAAAGTGTCGTAGGCAGTATCCAAGTCTTTGAGATGCCTTATCCAACCAGCATATTCCGCGTTAGTTTGAGCGAACCGTTTTGCAGCCGCCTCAATTTTCATTGTCGATCTGGACGGTTGATCGGTGTCTCCTTTGGTTATTCATTGTGTCCCCCAAGGTTCAAAGGTTTGGTGACTGAAAATTCGGTACTGACCTGGAGGTAGAAGGAAGTAAGTGGTGCGATGAAGTTCATGCCTTTCAATAAGGATGCCTGGGTTGACTGGTACAAGGATGGACGAGTAGCCGAACAGATACCCGTTCTTGCGAGGCTTCTAAAGGAGGCTAACGCAGAACGGGTGCTTGACTTCGGCACAGGTACGGGAAGGCATACCGTTTACCTGGCCAAGATGGGATTCGAGGTCTATGGTTTCAATTGGTCGGAAGCTGCGGTAAGAGTTGCCGCCCGCGAATTAGCTAGACAAGGGCTTTCGGCTAACCTCCGGGTTTGGGATATGACTGAGACTCCGCTTCCCTATGCGGATTCTTTCTTTGATGGCGTGATTGCAGTCCGCGTACTCCACCACACGTACGCCGAGAAGATTAGGCGGATTGCGTCGGAAATTGAAAGAATCACGAAGGTTGGGGGCTTGGTGTATGTGGAGGTTCCGACGTACGAGAAGGCGCTGAGGCAGAAGCTTGAGGGGATGAGGTCGGAGGAACCTGAGCCTGGGACGTTTGTGCCTTCGGAGGGTGACGAAGCCGGGATTCCGCATCATCATTGTACGAGAGTCGAATTGTTGGAGTATTTTCCAAACTTCACTGTTCGGGCACTTGAGGAGAAAGACGAGCACTACTGTTTCACTGGAATCAGGAATTAACTTGCACTACGCGCAAAGATAAGGGGGACGGGTCTCGCACATAACACGATTTGATTCCAACTTCGCAATTATCCAGCCCCGACGGCCTTTAGAGCGATATAGGTGACGAGCAAGAGTAATCCGATGATAGTTCCCCTCTTCACCACCGCAGGCGCTAGGTCCTGCTCGTTTTGCTCATAACGCAGAGCATTGATTATGGGCGCTACAAGGAATATGATGGATGGCGAGAAGACGAGGAGAATCCTAGGTAGTCTGCCAACAAGCACAACGCTGACGAATAACGCGAAAGCCAAGAAAAGCAGTACGATGCATGCCTTGAGCGCCACCTTCTTGCCAACCAAAGTCACTGTTGTCCTTATCATGTCTCTATCAGAATCATGATCTCCAATCTCATTGACAAGCTCTACAAACATGGACAACAGGAAGAGCATACCGCTGAACGCTACTCCCACGAAGTCAAGGGGACGATAAACGGAGTAAGCCATTAACCCATATGTGGCACTCCAGGAAGCGTGGCAGACAATATCAAGACCAGGCCTAGCCTTTGCCCTCAGACCGAAAGAATAGCCAGCAAAAAGCAGAATCACCAGAATCCCAAGCAACCTATTCAGAAAACTAAGCAGATAGACCGATACGATCGCCATTCCCAAAAGAACCAAAACAAGATCCCAAGCCGCACCCACAGGCAGGTCACCCGAGGCTACAGGGTTGCTTAGCTTGCCAGCCTTTCTGTCAAGTTCTGTATCGGCAATATCGTTAATCACGAAGCCAAAAATGGAGGACGCTGCAACGAAAAGAAGCACTGGCAGAATTCTGCCATCGACTGGAAATCTTGCCACAAATGCACAAGCCAAGGCGGAAACCAAGTAGGACGGTCCGTACTCATGGAACCTTACGATTCGCACAATCGCGTACCACAAAGGAATTCGCTTCGTAGAACCGAACGCTCCAACCTCGACGTTGTTCAC
Organism: Bathyarchaeia archaeon; assembly: GCA_049586635.1. Classification (GTDB taxonomy): domain Archaea; phylum Thermoproteota; class Bathyarchaeia; order 40CM-2-53-6; family 40CM-2-53-6; genus FEN-987. The sequence goes on along the minus strand of JBAVCK010000169.1, from coordinate 3,306 downwards.
TGAGTGATTCCCCAAATGGAAAGAGACACCAATGTCTGGTCTTCCAGCACTAACCATTCAGCGCATCAGACCAGCAACTATCATGCCAACACCAATTAGGCCGCGCAGAATTCTGCCCGCCTGAAAAGCCCAAGGCTGATCGGACGAACGCCAGTAGAATGTGTTTAGAAATCCTTCGGCTGACAGGTAAATGCCAGCTAACATGAGGAAAGTTGATAGAATCAAGCTGAGCCGAAACAGCTTGCAGGTTGATGAAACTAATCTGCTTTTCCTAATGACGTCAGTAGAGAAAATGCCAGTTCAAAGCAGTAACCCAGCGAGCTGGAGAGGACATTGACCGTGTTTCAACAGAAGGCTTAGGTCACGCCGGCCGCGAACGAATTGTGAAGTTTCTCGAATGCGACATAGCTTTCCTCTTCACCGTAATGTTCTCGGACTCCCGAGACGAAGTCCTTCATGGATCGCCATGCCAGGTTGGTTGCGAACATGTCGGTGATGATGTCTAACTTGACGATTCCTCGGTCGACGAGCACTCCGAGAGATTCGAACAGTGCACCGATCTGGAAGAATGCTACTTGCTCTGGTTTGCTGAGTTTCAGGAAATCCTCGAAGGACGATATCTTCGAGTTGAGTACTGTTAACCATGCAGATTGAACCTCAGCTGTGTTTGCGAATTCGTACAAGCGCATTATCAAGTCCATGTTTGCGAGTTCGTGGTTCTGCTTCAACTGATCTGTGGTTACCTTGGCTTGTATGCTGGCGGCTCGTGCTTGCTCCGTCGCAGCCTCGATGAGTGCGTTGTTCTGCCTGAGCTGAACCACAACAAAGACAACGCCGACTATTATTGCAAGCGAGCTTACGAGCGAAAGGTCGTTCGTTATGCTTCCCAAATCCAAATCATCGAACCCCCGTCTTGCTTGGTCAAGGCACGTTTACGGTGCTTGGCCCTTGATTAAGTAGAAGCGGCTGTAGCCCAGAGCGCATAATTTCCAAATGGAATCACTAAACCAATTGAGCGAATCCATATATTGACTACCTAGGACGAACGCAGTCTGGGACTTCGACGCCGGGCCTATCCACTTTGAAAAGAGAAGGCGCAACGGCGCGCGCACGCTTGGGCTCCGAGTTAGAGCCTCGAATCGAGATGTTTCAGACAGGTCAACGCGCTCTGCAGCTGGATTCGAACAAGCTTCCGTATCGGGACTGGGCATGGACTGCAGACTCGCCGTACGTCGTCATTCAACTGTAGAAGGCGCGAGTGCACCTTATCTGACGGTTCGTTCAATCTGCTGCTGTGCGTTCTCTGTTGCGCGTCTCTGAGAAGCCTCTGCGCTGTTCCCAGTATCGGCATCTGCGCAAACTTCTTCAGCACCGTCAAGTCGAACTCCTCTCCGATTGTCGCCGGTCGGTCAAATTCGGCGGCGGTTGAATATGCGCGCGTGCTTTGTTGGACGTCATCATAGCGCGTGAGGAAATATCGGACTGACCGATGTAGGCGTGAATTCACATCCAGCAGGTCATCGGTTTCTCCCAGGACCCTTGCGACGAGTTGATGGGTCTCGGATTCGATTTTGAGGCTGTCCACAAGGAGATCGCGTCGTTTGTGCTGAGCTGGTGCAGTGTTCTGGATTCTGCTGTCGTAGAAGTGGGGGAGTTCGCATGTCAGACAGAACCCGTCGTACAATTCACGGATGTACTCGTAGCAATCGGTTCCGTAGTCTATCTTGGTGGCGGGGTCGATGTTCAGCGTTTTGGCGAGAAATTCGTATTCGCCGCTCACGCCATAGTCATGGTATATGCCCTCGTCCAAGGTTTCAAGATAGAGTTCGTCGGGCGGTTCCCCCCTGTGCAGGGGCAAGCCCTCCGAGATCGGAATTTGCTTCAGTTCCCCATATGCCGACGGCAAGGCGTGGCTTAGGTAGAAGTAGACGCCGCAGAAATCTGCGTTGTGAAGTATGTATGTGAATTCAGGTTTGAACTCGTCTACAACCTTCTTTATGGCTCGGGTTTCGGGGATCGGTGTGTTCCAGTGAAGTGTTTTGTAGTCGATTGGAAATGTCCATTCGGCCTGCTCGTTCGGTGGAGGACGATAATAATTCTCAGCGTAAGTCAGCAGGTCGAACGGACCACGAAGCCACCCTTCATTCAACTTGGCGCCATCAACATCTATGGCCTTTGCCAGTATGAACCTGTAAGGGAGCCGCTTCCTCAGCTCGGCACTGGATGCGAGCCTTAATGCCAGATACTCAATCGTCAATGACCCAATAGGTTCGTTGGGATGGGTGAACCCATACAGGAAAACTGACTGATTACCCTCCCCGATGACAAGCGCGGTGATTGGTCTGCCTTCCGAAGATTGACCGATCGTTCTCCACTCAACTGTGTCAGTATGAATCTTAGCGAGTTCGCGTGATGCCTCCTCAAGCTCATCGACATGTTTGAACCGTTCGAAGTGAGGTACTCCATCAAGTAGCTCACGCATGCCCGCTGTGTCCAAGCCGATTCCAAGCACTTGCCGTCACGTCGCAATCCTCAACGAACAGGAACGGAATGCGTAATGACGTGTTTGAACTAGGTGGGTTGGTTGACTGAAGAGACTATGGCTCCTTGTCCTCTTCTCTTTCCTTCTCGGCGGCTCTTCGTCGCCTGACTGCAATCGCAGCCCCGGCGGCCACTATAACGACGAGAATCGCGAGCGCAGCAACGTACATCTCAGTGCCGGGTCCAGGCGTTGTGGTAACCATGCTCGTAGCTGACGTATATGTGGTCATGCTTGCTATCGGCGTCAGTTGGTCGGGATTCTGAGCTGGGTCAATCCACCACCACCAGTATATGTCCCAACCTGGATTTTTTATTGGGTCCATCCATCCGGTGAATATGTCTGTTCGATATGCCTCGATATTCAAGGTATAGACGAGCACCACGTATGGGGCCTGATAGTAGAGAGACTTCTGCATTTCAGTGATTGTGTTCTTCCTTTCCGTCATGTCAACGGCTGTGTGCTGCTTCTGGTAAAGCGCGTCATAGGTTGCGTTGCTGTAGAAGCAGTCGCTCCAACCCCCGATCTGATCTGTCGTGAACACTGATAGGGCGAAGTCCGGATCCGCGTCGAAGCCCCAGTCCCACAAGTACATGTCCATTTCCCCAGCCAAGTTAGTATCGACCATTTGAGCCGAGTCGACGACTCGAAGGTGCATTCCTATGCCTATCTGCTTGAACCAGTTTTCAATCAATGCCCCAGCGCTAATCAACTCAATAAGGTTGTTCGGAACCCAGCAATTCAGCAAGAAGGGGGCATTCGTCGTT
>JBAVCK010000168.1:0-6246 GCA_049586635.1 Bathyarchaeia archaeon | reverse complement strand
TTCAAACTCGTTATCCACTCAAGTTGAACGTCCTGCACTGAACCAGATAGGACAGAGGGAATTAGTAGAGCTGCAGAAATGGCGCCCAGCAGTGAGAATGTGACTGAGCCGTAGTCCCTGGCCTTAGAGTGTATGCGTGCCAATGCTGGAGTTAGGATTGCGCCAGCAGATGGCAGTGCCCAAGTCAGCCATGCGAAGATTTCGTTCATGCTCTAACCTCCCAAAATCATTTTCACGGCGGGCAAGAGCAACTTCTCTACTAGGTCCGGGTAGATGCCCAGAATGAGTGAAATTGCGGCCAGTACGAGCAGGGGCCCTGTTACAACCCATGGAGCCTCAGTGACATTGTTCAACTCATCAGGCAGTTTCCCAAAGAAAATGCGTTTCACCGCCCAAAGTGAATAGCCGGCTGTTAGCGCCGTTGACACGACGCCCAAAAAGGACAGCGCGATTCGCAACATTGAGTTCGTTGCAAATGCTTGGTTGAAGCTGCCCGCGAAGATTAGGAATTCCGAGATGAAACCTGTTGTTGGGGGGATGCCCATTACGGTTAGAAAGCCGATTATTGCGGCGGTAGCTGTGATGGGCATCTTGGAGGCTAGGCCGCCCATCTTGCTTATGCTACGAAGCCCATGGGCCTGCATGATTATCGTCCCCGCCACCATGAAGAGGATTCCCTTCCCAAGCCCATGTGTCACGTATTGAAACATACTACCTGACACTCCGAGGACTTGAAATGATGAGATTCCGAGCAAGATGTAACCCATCTGGCTTACACTCGAATAGGCCAATAGTCGCTTGATGTCATCTTGGACGAGCGCCATCGCTCCGCCGTAAAACATGGTAACTATGGCCCAAATCGCGAGGACTGTGGAAATTTCGAAGAATGCTGTAGGCAGAATGGTCATTACAAGTCGAACTATGGCGTAACCGCCTATTCCAATCATTGCCGGCGATAGGAGAGCGCTAATGGGGGTAGGGGCCTCGGCATGGGCATGCGGTAACCAGATGTGTAGGCCGAATGCAGCCATTTTGACCAACAGTCCCACAACCATCAAACCGACAATGAGGAGTCGAAGGTTCGCCGGGATTGTAGAGGCAACGATTTTCGCTAGGTCGAATGACCCGCTGAGGTATCCGATCGACAGGATTCCGGCGAGGAAGGACAGTGCTCCGATGTGAGTCCACATGAAATACATGAAAGAAATTCTGTCTCTGTCACCGTACCCCCATTTCGCAATGAGAAAGTAGGACGGGATGAGCATTAGCTCGAAGAACAGGTAGAATTCGATCAGGTTCGTTGCAAGTACTGCTCCCATCATTCCCACTGAATAGAGAGTGAGCAGCGCGTAGTACAGGCCGAACTGTCTCTTATCGTCGCCAATAACGTGTTGCATGTAAGGAATTGAGTAGATGGACACCAACGTGCATAGCAGTGCGATCGTGAAGAGAATTGGGATGCTCAAACCGTCCGCTTTTAGCCCGAAGAGACCAATAGGGCTCCAGTCGTAGAATTCCTGAACTCCACCCTGCCAGCCTGCGAGCAGCGTCAAGAAAGTTGAGTAGCCCAGCGCGGCAAAGGAAAACCAACCCGCTTTAGCTCCCCACCTAACGCCCGCTGCATATACGACGAAAACGAACACAAGAGGGACTAGAAGAATTTGGAGAACCTGCATGTACAATTAGCTTCACCCCTTGAGCTTATTCAGCTTCCTGACGTCTATTGATGAGTTCAACCTGAAGGCGACTAGGATAAGGGCTAAACCGACAGCCGCTTCCATTGCAGCTGCTGCGATAGAATAGAATACAATGACCTGCCCCGAAACCTGCGGCGGGTTCATGTACCTAGTGAAAGCAGCGAAGTTCAGGTTAGCTGCATTCACAATGATTTCAATAGCAAACAAGAGTCGCATCGCGTTCTTTTTCACGCTAAGCCCATAGACGCCGATTCCGAGGAGCGCTGCTGAAACTATTAGGTAACTGGTTAGAGCAACCATCTAGAGTCACTTCTCCAATTTCGCCAATACCAACGCGCCAAGAAGTGCCGCAGACATCAACAATGCAAGTATTATGAGTGGAACAGGATAGGTGGTCGCGAGCACAGGTCCCAATTGTGATATTGGCAAGAATGCGGTAGGCGGCGCTGCGGGGAGATTTGGGCCGGCTAGGGCGGCGACGCCGGCTATCGATACTGCCAGTAGGCCTGCGATCCACAATCCCATCGAGCCTTCGCCACCTTCTTCACGCTCTTCTGTCTCTCCCACAACTTCACGCCTGACCAGCATTATCGTAAAGAGAATTAGGACCACGACGGCGCCGACGTATACTGCAATCTGAAGCATTGCAAGGTACGGTGCATCCAGAAAAACGAAAAACCCGGCAATGCCTATGAAACTGATCGCGAGAGAAATAGCCCCGTAGATGAGCTCCTTTGCTTGCAATGCCATGATTGCGGCGAGGATAGTCACGGTGGTTAAAATTATGAAAGCGATGTCAGGTGGGATAGCTATGTCCACGGATTCAAAGCCCCCACGCTGATAGCACGCCCGTGTTAAGCAGAAGGACTGTGAGGAAAACATTGGCGAGGGCGATTATGAGCAACCGAGTCCAGCCCAGTTTGATGAGCATGTCAACCCTGATCCTTGGGTAAACTCCCCGAGGTATGATGATGAAGGTGGCAACGATTAGGGTCTTTATTATGAACCAGACTGGCTGGGGAAGAAAAGCTGGACCCCACCAACCACCAAGAAAGAGCACCGTCACAAGTGAGGACATTAGGTACAGTTTCATGTAAAGCGCCAAGAATAACACCATGAATATCGCCCCACTAGATTCGGTATACCACCCAGCAACGAGTTCAGGTTCAGCTTCCGGTAGGTCGAAGGGTAGCCTCTCAAGTTCAGCCATAATGGATACGAAGAATACGATGAAGGACAGAATCGCCGGGACGATGAACCAAATCTTCTGCTGGGCGTTCACAATGTCAACTAGATTGAGGGAACCGGCGAGCAAGACGATGCTAAGCGCTGAAATCCACATTGGAATCTCATAGGCGACCTGCTGAAACAGGGACCGCAGCCCTCCCAGGAACGGGTACTTGCTGTTGCTCGCCCAAGCAAAGATCAGGATCATGCTAGGGAAGAGAGAGGTCATAGCGAACACGAAGACTAGTCCAACATCCAGATTCGCAATCACCCAATGTTGACCAAACGGAATCACTGCAAACGGCAGCGCAGCGAAGAATACTAGCGCAAGGGGAATCCAGATGAAGAGCAGCTTGTTCGCCTTGTACGGAATCATAACCTCTTTGAAGATTAGCTTAACTCCGTCAGCAATCGGTTGCAATATTCCCCCTAGGCCGCCAGCGTACAGTGGACCTATCCTGAGTTGAATTCTGGCTAGAATTTTTCTCTCGTACCAAGTCAGGAACATAACGACTAGCATCAGATGTATGAAGCCTGGGAAGAACACGATTGTGATGAAAGTGTGAGAAGTAACAACGGCGATGATGAAAGGAAGTAAGTCTGCCGGTGTTGTCGGGAGGTTCACCAATCTACCAAATCTCCTTGCGCAACGCCAGCTGCAACGCGTAACCCAAAGGCGCTGCGAGCAGAAACAGAAACAGCAACACCAAGAACGAATCGTTTAGGGGAATCATCCTGTAGCTTATCCCCCAGGCAAACAGAAACATTCCGACGACATCAAAGACAACGAACATGAGGAGGTAGGGGTAGTATTGCATGACTATTCTAGTTCGCGCCTCCCCTTGTGGAACTTGACCCGATTCGAATGGCATGTCACGAAAAGGGTCAGGTTTTCGCCGGGACCAAAACATTGGCAGAGTCAGCAATGGGCCTGTAAGCAGGACGATGATGATGGCCCAGATGATTATTGCCAGCCAGGGGTTTAACGCCATTATGAGTCCCTGCGAGACTTGACCGGGTTGCCGTCAGACTGAAATCAACCGCATATAAATCATGCGAATACTTCAAACCGCATCGCGGTCGGTAACCTCACCATCTCCTGAGGTATTTTCTTAAGGAACGAGAAATATTAGCTGGCGTTTCGAATCATCACCTAATCTGGAAGCGTCTAGATCACAAAAAATCGAATTGTGAAGAAGAATGGCTTGGCATTCCGCGGGAACTACTCACTTCTGGTGTGCCAAATGCAAGAAGCAGGTCCCTGCACAATCTGAGTTAGTCTTCAAGGAGGGAAAGGTGTTGTGGAAATGGAAATGTAGCTCGTGTGGGACCGACTACATAACAGACGCTTAGATGGCTAGAAGGACCTCTCAAGCGAATAATCCGCGAAATCTTCCAGTAGCTTGCTTTTGCTTTGATCGCGAAGTCCCTTCAATTCTTCCTTTGCCTTAGCGACGTGTTCACGTGATTTCTTTAGCGCAAACTGCATAGCTTTCTCGTATAGCGCTGCAATTGCGACTTCGTCTGACTTCTCTTTGTCATCTAGAAGGTTGCTCACTCGCTCTCTCTTCGTCGCTTCGTCCATATAATGCATGACGACCAAGTTCACGCGTTCTTGCCGCTCCGGATCGCCCGACTGGTCGAGAATGTCGTCTTTGATTTGGAACGCTATGCCCACAGCTCTTCCATAATTATACAGGCAGTTGACCTCATCTGCGTTTGCACCACCAAGCACTCCGCCAATCCCAGCGGCAGCACTGAATAGTGAACCAGTCTTGAGGTCCGCGATGTTTAGGTAATGGTCGATGTCAATTGCCAGCTCTGTTAGAGTGTCCAGGATTTCTCCCTTGCTCAGGTCGACAAGTCCCCAACCGGCAAGTCGTGTTATTCGTGGTTCCTTGTACTCGGAAAGAATTTGAACGCCTTTGGACGCTAGGAAGAGCCCGGCGCTAATCGCCTTATCATCAGCGAAGGCGTGTTGAGTCGTGGGAAGGCTTCGCCGTAACCTGTGTCTGTCGATTAAGTCATCGAAAATCAGTGATGCCGCATGGAGAAATTCCATTGATACAGCGGCGTCGAGAGCATGCTCGGGCTTTCCGCCAACACTATCAGAGGCCAATAAGACTAGAATTGGCCGAAGCCGCTTGCCGCCCGTTCTAAAAGTGTACTTCACGAGCTCGTTTGCTTCGCTTTGCTCGAAACCAGTTGAAAGTAACTCGTCGAGTCGTTTGTTTACGACGGCCCGCTTTTCATCGAGCAGTCTTTGGAAGTCGTTCATCCGGCTCCACGAGTCTGTTTTTGCGCGAATGAATGCGGTAACCGTTATAAATGCTAGCTAGCGACGGACGCCCTTCGCATTCCGCCTAAGCGTACTTCTGAATGGCTTCACAGAAATCACGCAATACCTTTTCCGGAGCAGGTGCTTTGACTATGCCGCTAGCGACTAGAACTCCCTGTGTCCCAAGCCTCAGCGCCGCGTAAACGTCTTCCCCGGTCGTTATTCCAGCACCGCACAGGATCTTGACCTGACTATTGACGGCGCGAATTCTTCTTACTGATTCGGTGATGATCTCCGGTTTTTCCTTTGAAACTGCGCGTCCCGAACCGATCAGCTCAGGGGGCTCGATCGCTACCATATCCGGCTCGGAGAGAGCGACTGCAGCACCCAGCCTAGCCGTACCTGCGCAAACGACAGTCGTCAATCCAATGTCTCGAGCATGTTCTACCGATTTCTCGATGTCCGGAAGTTTCAGATTCCTTTCAGAATGATTGATAATCGTTCCCGAGGCTCCCGCTGCACTCACAGACTCGGCTAGTACATGGCCTGTAAAGGCGCCGGGAGTTATTGCGTCTATGTGCTGGGCGAAGACGGGTATCCGTACGTTGGCTGCGACCTGCTCGATGTCACAAAACTGTGGGGCTACTCCCACATTTACGCCCGTTTCCGCTCCGACTTTTTCCAATTTGAGAGCTAATTCAACTGCCTTCTTCCCGGTGGCTTCTAGATAGGTCTTGAAGTTGACGAGAAGAAATGGTTCAATTTGAGTTGTCATGTCAGATCTCTCGTCTAATTGTCATCTAATTGTGATGCGGATTTCTACATTTTCATTGTTTTTTCGAGTTCGCTGATTAGATCGACGTTGCCCACGTATGTTGGGACACGTTCGTCGATGCGCGTTGGTTCAATGTCAAGGATAGATGCTCTTCCAGTACTTCCTCTTCCGCCGGCCCTTTCAGTTATGAAGGCGATTGGGTTCGATTCGAACTGCAGCCTAAGTTTCCCATTGGGTGCATCAACGAGTTCAGGGTAACCAAAAACGCC
>JBAVCK010000167.1:0-4982 GCA_049586635.1 Bathyarchaeia archaeon | reverse complement strand
CACTGAGGGCGACACCGTCGATCATTATGCGAACTGTGTTTCGCGGCTGGAATACAAAGTAACCGATGGATACGGCTGCGATCACCAAGATAGCCAAAACGACGATACCCTTTCTCTTCAATTATTGGACGCCGCGTTTCATGTGGATAATTGTCGGTGAAATGTGTTCGCCTAATGAACGCTTTCATACGATGGCTATACCACGTTTGTGGGGAAATCCATGCCCCACTGGGCGACCAACCTAGCCTTTCTTAGCTCCTAAGTAGAAGCCTAGGCTGAAGCTTCCACCAATCGGTAAGATTTGGCCTACAAAGGCGAGGGAGCTGACAAGGCCAGCTATAGCCCCGGCGAAGCCACTTCCGACGGCGGTGGAAAACGCGTTGAAGTTGACTGATATGACGCCGATGGATGCTAACCAGGTTAGGCCAAGCATGAAGAGGCCTGAAATTAATGCCAGGATTTTGAGAATTATCGTGGCGACTTTCTTCAGACCGTAACCTAGAAGGAACCCCAGAGTTCCCCCGAACCCGATCTGGGTCATGATTAGGGTTGCCAGCCCATTGGTGTCCACGGTCTAAACACGCAAATAAGGGTGGTTTGATTCTGAGGCATTAAATGTTCGACACGGGTGCCCGCATAAATCGCAGGCCAGCTGCCTGGAATTGAACATAGTCGTCGAAAAATAGGAAGTTGCACCGAAAAGAATGAATTTGCGTTGATTCCTGGCGCCGCCTCTCTCGCAGTTTTCATGGTCGCCGCGCTAGCCTTGAATATCTCTCCGGGCCCAGACATGTTGTACGTGATTTCTCGCAGCCTAGAGCTGGGAAGATGGGCGGGCGTTGTTTCCGCGCTCGGAATCGGAGTTGGGACGTTAGTGTATACATTCGTTACAGCAATTGGGCTGTCTGCACTACTCGTCTCTGTGCCGATAGCGTTTGAACTGGTCAAATTCGGTGGGGCAGCCTACCTGCTCTACTTGGGAATCCGAATGTTGGTGGCCAAGGCCAACGTCAAAGCATCAGCGCACACGCCTAGCCGAACAAGCGGCCTAACTCTTCGAAGTGTTTTTCGGCAGGGAGTCACGACCAACGTCCTCAACCCGAAGGTCGCGCTTTTCTTCTTAGCTTTCCTACCACAATTTGTTGACCGGTCACAAGGCGCGTTCGCCCTGCAGATGATCTTTCTCGGCTTGTTGTTTGATACATCTGGGACGAGTGTAAATGTGATGGTGGCTACGCTCGCTGGCCATGTTAGCGAGTCTTTGAAAAAACGTTCAGGTTTCACCCGTTTTCAAAAAATAATCCCAGCAAGCATCCTCATTGCACTCGGCCTTTTGGTTGCGTTACGATGATGAGGGGGAAGTGATACGTGAATTATGTTGGTCTGGATTTGGCCGGGTCCCCAAACCGTCCCACGGGCGGTTGCGTGATTGATGGAAAGATGAAGGTGAAATGTGCTATCCTCCATAGCGACGATGAGATTCTTGAATTCGTTCGGAGAAGCGGAGCCAAGTACGTAGGAGTTGATGCGCCGCTCGCGTTACCCAAGGGCCGACATTGTCTTGAAGAGCATTGTCGCGGTCGCGCGCACTTTCGAGCCTGTGACAGAGTTCTAACCTACATGGGAATCAAATTCTTCCCGATAACAATCGGGCCAATGAGAACTCTCACAGCTAGAGGCATTCGACTCAAGGAAAAGCTCCAACGGCTGAACCTTGAAGTGTTTGAAACCTTCCCGGGCGCCGCGCAGGACTTGCTCGGGATTCCACGGAAACAGCGTGGCCTACCAGAGCTTCAAGAAAACCTAGTAAGGCTCGGGTGCCAGGGAGACATCACCACAAGGCAGTTGACAGGTGATGAACTCGATTCGATCAACTGTGCCCTCGTTGCCAAAGAGTACGCCGAAGGAAGCTACCTCGCGATCGGGGACCCTTCCGAAATCATGATGATATTGCCCAGGCTAGGGAAAGTGGGTAAAGCTCGATGACATCGGCGAACGCCTCAAGTGGCGCGGAGCCAGGAAAAGTAACCCCTGATGAATTAACCGAAAGTTTTGAGCAGCTTGGCCTAGGTGAGGGTGACTCGGTAATCATGCATTCGCCTCTCGACAAGATTGGCGCAGTGGATGGTGGTGCTGCGATGGTGTTACACCGGTTGCTGGAGGTTCTCGGTAAGGATGGTACGTTGTTGATGCCTACGTTTACCTCTGTCACGAGGCATGCCAGCGCAAGTGAGAACTTCACGAGGCCCGGTTGTTGGTGCGAAGGGCATGAAGATCGGCACTTGCCGTTTATTCCTGAGCTGCAACCGGATAGGAACATCGGGGCAATCGCCCAGAGGCTATGCAGTTGGCCTTCCTCTAGGCGAAGCAACCACCCAGCTTACTCGTTCGTCGCTGTAGGTAAGCGCGGGGACGAGTTGATCCGGGATTACTCGTTAGACGACCCCCTGCTACCCATCAAGAGGTTCCTGAAGCAAGATCCAAAGATACTGCTTGTTGGTGTGGGTTTCGATTCGGTAACCGCGATTCATGTGGCCGAGCAACTTAGGTTGTATGTTAAGTTCGTGAGGGAACGTGCCCTCACCTTCACTTCGAAAGGACGGACTTGGGTTGATATCACCGCGCTGGGGTGCAGCAATGGCTTTGAGAAGCTCAAAGCCCACATGGGAGGCAAGGATTCTTCGGAGGCAATGATTGGAGCGGCAAACTCCCAGGTTTACCAAATGAAGAAGTTGATTGAGCGCGCTGACTCGCTGATAGAAAAACAACCAATGGCGTTGCTCTGCGACAATCCAGCTTGCTTGAGCTGTTCGTTAGTATCCAAGTAACCTGACACAAATAGGCGGAGAATATCGGATTACCGCCACCACCCAAATTCCTTTGGAAGCGACTTCGTCAGCACCCTCCCTCCTTGTTTCGTAACGAGGATATCGTCTTCGATTCGTATTCCCGTTTTACCTTGCATGTAGACCCCGGGCTCAATCGTGAAGACCATTGAGGCGTCAACCATCTCGTTGCCGCCAGGGACAACGTATGGTGCTTCGTGGACCTCGAGCCCTAACCCGTGCCCTATCCGGTGAACAAAATACTTGTCGAGCCCATTCCGCTGGAGGTGACTTCTGGCTGCGTAGTCGATGGAGCCCACGGTTGCGCTTGGCTGTGAGGCATTGATTGCTGCGACCTGCGCGTCGAGTACGTTTTGATAGAGGTTTTCGAATGTCTGGTCCTTGCCGATGATGAATGTGCGGGTTATGTCGGCAAAATAACCCGAAAATGTGCATGAAGCATCGACCACGACGGCCTCATTTCGCTTTATTCTCCTGGCGCCTGCCTGATGATGCCCGTCCGCCGCCATCGCTCCGGATTGGACGAGCACATCCTGCGCGGATTCAGCACCGTTGAGCGAAATGCGCTCCGTGATCTTCCGGGCTAGCTCAAGCTCACTCATGCCGGTTTTCAGGAGGTCTGGAATCTTCATGAATGATTTGGAGAGAATCGACGTCGCCCGTTGTAACTGCTCAATTTCGCCAGCCTCCTTTAGTGCTCTAATCCCCTGAAGTAGGGGCTCGGCGTTTTCGAGTTGGGGTTGTGAGTACTTGAGTAGTGCGTCGATGTACTGGTACGGTACCCTGCCTTCCAGCCCCCATTTGCCACGAATTCCGAGTTGCTGAACGGCTTCTTCAATTGCCTTACCAGGCCCCAATTCATCGTCCCAGGAATGCACGACTATGTTGATGGGACTTCTCAAGTACGGGCCTGATTCAAGTGTCGGCGCGACGAGGTGCGGGGGGCCTTCTTTACACACAAAGAACAGGAAAGGCCTTTCAAAGAGAAATGAATTGACTTCAGTATAATACCGTAAGTTTGGGCCGGGGACGAGAACTATTCCTTCAAGGCCACTATCCGTGGCTAATTTTCTTAATTTTTCAAGGCGAAGCATGTACACTTCGGCGTGAGGTTGTTTCGGGGTCACCTTTTGATACCCTCATGCATTGCGCTTGGTCTAGGCATCAGGTCTGAATGGGCGATGTTGTGAAATATGCCTTTCAAATTCGGATTCCATCCTGGAACGGTGTTCCTTCCACATACTGCTTGCTGAACCAGGCCAGAACGCCAACATTGTATAAGACTTCCTGAACACGATTTGGTGACATCGGATGAAAAGATGGGCTTCGAGCAGTTTTGCCAGGGCAACTGTCGTCTTACTTTTGGTCACGCTCTCTTCCCTTCAACCAGCGATTTCCTCCGAAAGAATCTCATTCACAACCGTTGCTCATGAAGCCGTATCCGTCTGGAGTAAGATAACGATTGGAATGGCGGACGCTTATTCCACAGTTGCTGAGCGCCCAATCGAAGACTGCTTGAGGCCCAAGCGTGTTGATTGCTTTTCCATCCAACAGAACTTTTGGATCACCGATTCGCTGGGGAACTTCGTGTTATGGGCTCAGAATACGGTTGAATTAGCTAAGCTTGCGAGTCCGATCTACTACGGAACCTACACATTCCAAGTTTGGGACAGCTCTACGGTACCCCAACCTGTCTTATGTGAACCTGAATCGAGCCGCACTACTTCATGCCGTGCCCCCTTCTACACCGACCCCGTCCCATTCCCTCAATCATTCATCTTCTACTCACACATATCGAACAAAGGCCCGGAGTACGTCCTTCAGATGTCCAACAATCTGGGAGCGATTACATGGGCAATTCCGAGCTCGGTCAAGTGCCCATGCTACATCGAGACGGTTCTCGACAAATCGCTACCATGGGGCCAGACTCCATTTGAATTGGTCGCGGTTGGATTGGACAGTTCCGCAATGGCATTTTTCAGAAATGATACAATCGGAACCTTCGGGCCCATCCTCGTCGAATCCGCTGACGGATCCTGGCATGAAGCTTCGGTGGAGGTCATTCACTGCCTCAATTCAGGCGGTTGCCCTGGAATGTTGGCTACCGCGGAAACTTCGATGAACCTCGTGTGGAAT
>JBAVCK010000166.1:0-2565 GCA_049586635.1 Bathyarchaeia archaeon | reverse complement strand
TCTCAGCCTAAGGTTGGGTATCGATCAGATTGAAACGCTCACTTGAACTTGTAACTTAGTTTCCGGACTTTATTCATGATAGTTGTGGCGTGTCCTTCTGCCCGGACCTTCCCTGCTTTAATGGCCTCAAGGATGTCCTTCACATCGCTGGAATCAGCATCAATGACGCTGTAGGCGTCGCCAATTGTCTGTGGGATATGGGAGTCACTCCCTCCGACCTGTGGAAGCTTGAACCTTCGCGCATCTCTGCGTGCCAACCAATTTGACACGTAGAACGACAAGGCGTCGGCATTAACTGTCTCGACCGCGTCTGGCCTCACTGTTAGTCGTGCAATCTTGACACACTCGGAGACGGGGTCGTAGGGGTGAGGAATTATTGCGACTCCATCTTGATCGTGGATCTTCTGAATGGTTTCGTCCGCTGGAAGCCTTGGTGGAATCATCTCTCGAATGCCCAACGCCAATACGTGCCCATCCTTGGAAGAAATTTCCACAGCAGGAAGGATTAGTGCGTCCAGCAGTTTGGGCGGGTCGAATCTATCATGCTCCGCCACAGCCACACCGTCGAGCCCTCGGCTCTTGATGATTTTGGGGAGGTCCTCACGCCTAGTGTGGCCGTCGTACGAGCCGACTGTGTGGACGTGCAAATCGAGTTTGAGTGATGGCATCTTCGACCACCGTCATGACTGCGCCGGCACGGAGACCTTGTGGAAGAGTGGGGTCGCTTTGCCTATGGTGTGACCAGGTTTCAGGGCAAGTTTTCCCGCGTCCCACCATCCTTGCTCTTCGGTCAGGTTGAGTTGTTCGCGAATATGTTGCGCCGTTTCCGGCAGGAATGGGGAAATTAGGATGCCTATCGATCTGACGACCTGCGCGGCGAAGTAGAGTGTTGTAGCCGTTTTCGCCCGATCCTTCTTCACGAGATGCCATGGTTCCCGTTCGCTTAGGTATTGGTTTCCGGCCCTTGCGAGTTCAATGATTTCCGCAAGGGCGCTTCTCAATTGGAATTGGTCGAAGAGTTGGGATACCTTTGAGGGTGATGACTCTATTCGATTCTTCAAGGCCTCATCCTTTTCGTCCAGTTCTTGCGGTTCGGGTATCTTTGAGTTGAAATTGCTGTTCACGAATGTGAGCGTGCGGTGGACGAAGTTTCCTAACACATCGTTTAATTCGCTATTCACGTGACTTTCGAAATCCCGCCACGTGAAGTTTGCGTCTCGAGCCTCAGGCCGGATAGCCATGAGGACGTACCGCCAATACTCGGCCGGGGCAACTTTCAATGCTTCATCAATCCAGACTCCGACCTTCTTGCTCTTAGAGAATTTCTGTCCATCAAATAGAATGAATTCGGTTGAGGATACCTGCCATGGTAGTACATAATCCTCATGCGTCGCTAGGAGGAGGCTTGGGAAAATGATCACGTGGAACGGAATGTTATCCTTCCCGATGAAATGCACGTTTCTGGTCTGCTTGTCGAACCAGAAATCCTTCCAAGCATCGGGCCTGCCTGATTTTTCAGCCCACTCTATCGATGCCGAAACATAGCCTAAGACCGCTTCCAACCAGACATAGATGGTCTTTCCCTCGGCTCCGGGAAATGGTGCTGCAATGCCCCATTTGTTGTCCCTCGTCAGGGCTCGGGGCTTGAGGCCTTCCTCGAGCCACTTTAGTGAGAAGTTGCGAGCGTTGTCTGGCAGTTGTTTGTTCTCTTGGACAAGGGTGAGGAGTTTGTCTCGAAATTTCGGCAGGTCGAAGAACCAGTGTTTTGATGTCTTAACGGTAGGAGCCTCACCACAGAAAACGCATCTGGGCCGAATTAGTTCGAGCGGGTCGAGTACGCGGCCGCATGAATCGCATTGGTCGCCCCTAGCTTGTTCGTAGCCGCAGTGGGGGCATGTTCCCTCGACAAAGCGGTCGGGGAGGAATCTTTGATCCTTCTCGCAATATGGTAAGTTGACGTCTTGAGTATACACGTAACCGTTGTCGTACACTTTCTTGTAGAACTCTTGAGTGTAGCGAATATGAACCGGGCTTTCGGTCCTCGTGTAATTGTCGAGGCGTATATTGTAGGCCTCCAGTAGGTCGCAGATTTGCTTGTGGATTTCGTCAGTTAGCTGCTTCGGCGAAACACCCCTCTTTATGGCTTCAACTTCAATGGGCGTTCCATGTTCGTCCGAACCCGTTACGGCAATGACCTCTTCGCCTTTGAGGCGGAGGTATCTAGCGTAGACATCCGCGCTGAGAAGGTGGATAAATGTGCCCAAATGAGGGACCGAATTTACGTAGGGCCAGGCAGAGTTGACTATCCATTTCCCCATTCATGACCGCCTCCAGTCGGGCCCGTTCGCTAACAAGCAAGAAATCAGTAAGTGTTTTTTCCGCCTGTTCGTATTGATCTTTAGTTGCGGCCCCTCCAAAAGCTTCCTTACGCTTACCGTCCGTGTGACCAGATTAACATTTCTTTCCTAAAAGGGAATCAAGAAATATGGCGCTTCGTATCCTTCTGGTGGAAATCAACTTTGAGTGGAGATTACACGAAACTGCTAGAGCGGGCCTATTCCAACC
>JBAVCK010000165.1:0-9755 GCA_049586635.1 Bathyarchaeia archaeon | reverse complement strand
ATTATCCTCACGAAGGGCGTCGCCGTCGAGACGACCGCAATCCTCACCCGCGCATTCCCTCGAACAATCAAGAAAGTACTAGGCGCGAAACTGTTCGAAAAGGCCTTCCGCTACCTGAACCAGGTATCGACAGTCAAAGACTCGCTCACAGCCGCCTCTGTTGGAATTCATCAGGACGGAATAACCGCCATGCATGACGCAACCGAAGGCGGGGTCATCGCCGCGGTCCAAGAACTTGCAACGGCATCAGGCCTCGGAACAGAAATCGACCTCGACCAAATTTCGATTACCCAAGAGACGCGGGAGATCTGCAAGTTCTTTCGAATCGACCCCTTGACCTCGCTCAGTGAAGGAACTCTCGTAATCGCATCCCGGCCGAATAAAACCGCGAAAGTCTTGAACCAACTAAAATCAGCCGGAATACACTCACAACTTATCGGCCGTTTGACGAAGTCACGTTCAGCGTATGCATCAACGAGGCGGGGGCGTGTTCGCCTCACCTACCCTAGTTTCGACCCGTATTGGAGAGCTTACTGGAAGGGAACAACGAAACGGTGGCGTTGAATTTCGGGTTAGGCCGCCGACCTGAAGTTCAGGTAGCCGACTTTTTCGATGCAGTTCTTGCACCAGAACTGGTTACGCTCTAAGGAGTACTCAGCGTAGGCGTCAACAACAACGGTTCCGCAGTTCCAGCATCGGAGAAGGAGCATCCGCTTCATCTTATGGAACTTCATTTCCTTCTGGTGCTCCAGCCAAATATAGTCGCCGTACTCGCAGACGGCGTTGCAAACCTCGCAAAAGAAGAAATTTCCAACCACGGCCAACTCGCGTGACTGAAAACTCTTACTCTCCGTGGTCTGGCTCATCTATCTCCAAATCCAGTGAAGTTTCGCACGAAAACGAGTTGGACTATACATATGCTTTTGGTTTAACCTGCCAACAATCAGGGCGAAGGTGGTCTCCAAAAATCGAGTAGGTACTCGAACGTTGTACCCATCGTTATGTAGTTCGACGGCCAGCCGAAGATTCCAACTCTATTCACGATGTTGGTTCTGTCCCAGATGATTGTGTTCCGAAGCTCGTAACCCGCTTCAACGAGCGCGTGGTAAACGTGGACGTGGAGCGGGACTCTCTCCCCATGCTGCTCGTTCTTCCACCACATGTCGGGCACGTTGATGATCGCATGTCTCCTAGGCTTTAGGATGGGAAGTAGACCTGTGAAAATTTCTCGAATTTCTGCCGTGTATTTCTCGACGGCTAGTGTTCCAAGGTCTCTCTCGTCTTGGCTGTATTGTTCTACCTTGAGGTACTGCTTGTTCCGCCTCAGTTCGCCCCTTCTGCTCTTGTTCGACCTAGGCCTGTTGAGTAGGTTCGCGTAAGGCGGAGAAGTGAAGATCAAACTCACTGAGTCTCCGCCAAGATAGGCAGGTATTCTTCTGGCATCATCACAGACAACAATCTGCTGGACGTCGGATCTCCGTCCGGCATTGCCCAGTCGTTCCGTGGCAACGTGGCAATAGTGGGAGTTGATGTCGAATCCCACCGCATTCCGCTCACCGTCTTGGCAGGCAACCAGCGTTGTCCCGATTCCGTTGAACGGGTCAAGCACAAGCTCGCCCTTGTGCGTGAACAAGTCCACCGCCCTCTCAGCAAGGGCGATGGGCATCACTGCTGGGTGGATTTCTTTGTCTCTGATGTCACGTTTCTCGTAGAAAACTTTCCAAACGCCGATCTGGGCCTTGATCCATTCCTTAGGTGACATACAGTTGAGATGGTTTTCAGGGCAGTTACATCGTCTCTCCGATGAGATTGAGAGTTTGGCTGTGGAGTGCAGCAATGGTGTTCAATCTATGCAGGTAGGCTGATGTAAAAAGCGCACCTGAACATCTCTGCTACGTGCTACTCGCATGCCAGGCAAATACGCCAACGGGCTTGATCTTGATAACCGGCCGGTCTTCAAGTTTCATCTGACGGTACTGCACGTGCTTTTCTCGTAAGAGCTGAACCGCGTGCTCATGCTCCTCTCCTGTGTGAACGATTTCTGCGGAGCCGCGTACGAGCACGTACTTCAGTTTGCTCCAGTCTTGTTCATACCGATCGACAATCAAGGACACGCTAGGGTTGTCAACGATATTCAGGACTCGCTGCAACTGCGTTGGGCTTCTTCGCTTAGGTTTTTCGTCGATCGAGCTATAGAGCGAGTCCCCGTCGTATACATAACAAATCGGGATAACCTGAGGCTTGCCATTCTTCGTTGATGTAGCCAAGTGTGCCAAGCGGGATTCAAGGAGAAATGCGCGCGCCCAATCCTCCATTCTCATGCCCCGCCTCACCGCTTCGATGTAAAGCTCTTATTCTCCGTGGGGAGAGGGTTGGAGGAGAGTTAACTTTGCCTATCTTCTTCACTCCCAAGCAAGCCAATGAACTCCTACCGGAAGTGAAAGAGACGGTTTCACGCATTATCGCTATCAAGAAAGACGCCGATGGCGTGAAAAATGACGACGAGATGACGGACACGATGGAACGGCTTGAAAAAGAAATTCAGAAACTGGAGGAACTGAGCTGTGTCCTCAAGGACATGAGCATCGGGTTAATTGATTTCCCCGCCGTCAGGCTCGGGACACGCGTCTGGCTCTGCTGGAAACTGGGTGAAGAGAACGTGTCCTTCTGGCATGGATTGCATGAAGGGTATAAAGAGAGAAAGGCGGTTGACGAGAGGGAATTCTACGAGGACGATGTTGCGATAAAGTCACTAACGGGCGAGGTTCTCTCGAAACCTCACACATAAGACCCGTAGCTCCTCAAAAAAAAGTGGACGCTTCGCTATTACAGAGTATTGGAACTCTGGGTGCCCTGTGAGGAAGGACGAAGGGTCATTTAGGCTGCTGGCTAAAAGTAGGGTCGTCCCACTCGACCTGAGGTGAGTTGATAATCCAGCCAAGAATCGTTTCGACAATTCCGTGCCCTGGCGGCCTCCATCAACGGTCCTATCATCCACACTTGAACTGGGCAGGTACGGCGGGTTGAAGAGGACCAAATCGAACTGGCCCTGCACCTTCGAGAACATATCGGAAAGAATTGTTTGCACGCCAAGCCCCAGCAAGCCAGCCGCTTTCTTAGCATGTTTTAATGCTGCCTCGTCAATATCGGTAAGCGTTACTGTAGCCCCCCGCATTGCGCAAAACAGGCCAAGGATTCCAGATCCAGTCCCTACATCCAGCACTTCTCTTCCTTCGACAGGCACCTTAGCTATGGCGTCTAGCATTAGGAAGCTATCATCGCTCGGAGAGTAGACGCTCTCTGGCGCATCCCGTATGGCTCGGAAGATTTTCCTCAGAACCTCAGCGTTCTCTGCGCTTAGCAAGAACCCGTTCTCTTTGTCTGCGGCTTCTCTGGGGTTATGGTTCAGCCATGAATTTGATGAATTCTTCTTGTGTGCGGGGTTTGAGTGTGTAATTGTTCTTGCGTTCATATCCAATGGTTGACGAAGGTTTGTTTCCATAGTCGTGGCCCGGGTAGACCTCTATTGAGTCATCCAGGGTAAGGATCTTCTTGACTAGGCTAACGTACATATCGCTAGGGTTTCCGCCGGCCAAGTCCGTTCTTCCGCATTCACCAACGAACAGAGTGTCTCCCGTGAGCAGTTTTCCATCAACAAGTAGGCAAATGTGGTCGGGGCAATGTCCCGGCGTGTGGATCACCTTCACCTTCAACGACCCAACCTCGATAATGTCGCCATCCTTCACTGCAATGTCCTTTCGAACTGCGGATTTCTCGTGCATGACGACTTTGGCGCTAGTGCGCTTGGCTACCGCTTCGTTTCCTTCCACGTGGTCATGGTGGGAATGAGTATTGATGATCCGCGTCACCTTGAAACCTAGTTCTTCGCACATCGCGAGCAGGTTGTCAACTTCCCAAGCAGGGTCGACTAACGCAGCCGACTTGGTCTTTTCATCGCCGATAATGTATGAGAAGTTCTGGAAGGTGCCAACAGGAACCTGTCTGAATATCATAGCTGCACCAACAACCAGGTTGGAAGCCTGCGAACTTTAATCAATTTCGCTTCCCCTAATGCGGAGAGGAAATGGGGCGCTCAGTGAAGGGCGGCTACGAGGGCTACTCCGACGGGTACGTAGACCTGCGGGTTGACGAGCATGTTGCTCCAATAGACGAATTGAAACGGGTCTTAAATCTACGACATGACAATGCTCACACGAGAAGACCCAAAGAACCTCCTAACAATAGACCGCGACATCACGATTGCAACTCAACGTGACTTGAAGAAACTCCGAATGTACGACGGAGAGATCACTGGAGATTTCGATCGGGAGAAGCAGAAAGCCTTGACCAACTTCGTCAACATCAACAACTTTGAGAATAAGATGCGTGAGGAGCGACGGATCTAGAAGAGTGTTCTGGATTATCTGGAAGAACTCGCGAGGAGGGCTAGCGCAAACGACTGAACTGATTGTCTTTGAGCCCGACCTATTGTTCTCATCAAGAGTAGAGAGCGCCGCCACTAAGGCGGGAGTTCAAGTGAAGGTCTTCGGCAACCTTGAGGAATTCATCGGTGAGGCGAAACAAACCTCAGCGCAAGTTGCTCTCGTGAACCTAGACGCCGCGGAGGGAAAACTTGCAAGCCTGGAAGGACTTTCCAAGAACGCGTCGTGCAAAGTTATTGGTTATTATTCTCACGTGAACAGCCGGTTAGCGGAGGAGGCGCGGCGCGTCGGAGTTAACATGGTGCTCTCTCGAGGAGCGTTTGTGAGCAAACTTGAAGGGATTTTGACAGAGTTCTCTTCAGGCTGACAGTTCCCTTGCCTTTCGCATGTTCTCTTTCTCGTCCCCACGGTCATCGATGGGTGTTTCCATGATGAATGGGAGGTTTCGAACCGCCTCATGCTTGAACAGCGCCTTGAAACCTTGTTCCCCAATGTATCCCAACCCGATGTGTTCATGCCTGTCCCTGCCTGAACCCAAACCGACCTCCGAATCATTCAGGTGGATTACCTTCAAGAGGCCCAGGCCAAGCACAGAGTCGAATTTTCCGAGAGTGTCGTCAACGCCGCGTGGTGAGTGTAGGTCGTAACCAGCCGCGTACGCGTGCGCCGTATCGAAGCAGATCCCTACCCTCTTCTTGTTCTCGACGCGAACTAGGATTCTCTTGATATCTTCGAAAGAAGAGCCCATACTGTTCTTAGTGCCCGCAGTGTTCTCAAGCAGAAGCATAACCTCGTTTGGATTCTCCAAAAGTGCACAATTTACTGCACCTACGATCCTCTCCAACCCTATGTCAGAGCCTTCGCCCAGGTGGCTGCCGAGATGAGTCACGATGTATGGGATTCCAAGCGTGCCGCATCTATCAAGCTCGGCACTTAGTGACTTCACAGACCTGTTGTAGATCAACTTCTTGGGAGACGACAAGTTTGGCAGGTACGGCATATGGGCGACCACGGGCGACAGGTTATATGATCCAACCTTCCGTTTGAACTCTTCAGTTTCCTCACGATCGAGCTTCTTGAACTTCCAACCTCGCGGGTTTCGCGTGAACATTTGAAATGTGTCGCAGCCCAGGTCCCGGGCGCGGTCGGCCGCGAGGTCTATTGTTCCAGAAATCGAAACATGCATTCCAAGCCTGATCAAGAGAAATTCCTACAATGTGCAGTGAAACAGGTGTGGAAAGAAAAGGTGTTCGATTCCCAGCCGGTTTTCATGAGCCGCCACCGTCGTAGCTTGGAAAGGTTGATATGAGAACAGACCTGCACCGTGACGCGATGGCCGCCGTAGCGTAGAGGAGTCCTGAACTCCGCGAAGCTTGGTAGCGTATAGGCCCTACTTGGGGTACACGGCTGTGGACCCTACGGGGTGGGTTCAAAGCGTCGCTAAAACCGGCGTGAAAGTCCCACCGGCGGCCCTCAACACTCCATTTTTGAAGAGGTAAACGCAACCCTACTTCAACAGGTTGAAGGATGGTGGACAACGATTATTGATCGGATGCTGAGGCGAGGCGGGCCTGGTACCTGTGAAATTTGCGAGAAGAAACCTGCGACGAGGAAGGCGAAGTTCACTGCGCAGTACCTTCAATCCTCTGCAATGCCGCTGTTTGACGAAGAGTCGCTTGTCGCCAGCGAATTTGAGAAAAGGGTATGCGAAGACTGCCTTGCTTCATTGCAGAATGCGAAGAACGTAGCGAACCTTACCTTTGAACGATTATGAACGAGTATGGTTCAACACTCGACACCGCGTTCGGGCGTCGCTGGAGAGGAATAATTGTACATGTGGTATACGCGTATGGCGCGGAAGGGTTAAAGGAGCGAGTCAGAAACTGTTGGCAAGGTGGGCCGGTAGTTCAGCCTGGTATACCAAGCGTTTGCTGGGCCGAAGAACGTCCGGTTTGCAAGTTCTTCACCAAGCATCCGGAAGGTCGCGGGTCCAAATCCCGCCCGGTCCACCAAATGCTGTTTTCTCCCGGCGCGTCGCGAAACATGCCGGGTCCTAGCACCTGGTTCAGTGAGAAAACGCGTGAGGATTGTGGTGACCCACACTCCCCATGTGGGTCGCCCTATTGAGATTCGTTATATCTAGAGAATTGCTACCGGTGGAGGCGAATACTGGACGGGTACAGGGAACCTGAATCTCACGTACTTAACCGGGTAGAACAACACGGGTGGTTGAGGTTGGCATTCTATCGGAACCATTATCGGTGCAGCGAAGTAGATGAATTCCATTGGCTTTACCTTTCGCTTATAAGCCGCCCGAAGCTGTCATAAACGTTTCCCGGCTGGCGTGAAATTTGATGGATGTTCATCTTTACCTTCCCTCATTAAATCAACACCTTGGTGTCAACGAGTTTTGACTACCTGATGCTTGCTTAACCTAAGCTCAGGCTGCCGTAGCATGCGATTCAAGCATGTTCTTGCCTACTGAGAAAGTGGCAATTGTTATGTGATTCGTAAGCCGAGGCTTAGTGTTTACTGAGGTTTCATAATGGAACCCGCACCTGTCTTTATGCCGGCTCCCGCGGTTATCGAAGACAGATCTAAGCCGGTAGTGATTAGGCCCCCAGAGGTTAACGGAGCCCATGATTACGCCGTTATTGGCTACTTACTTGTCTTTCTCTATTCGATTCCCTGGTTCATAATCGTTCTCACGATAGGCGCGTACGGAATCCTCGCTTCCCCCTACCTTTCATTCCCGGTAATACTGCCGCCCACTTTGCCCGCGTGGCTGACGGGGATACCGCTGATAGGACCACTTCTGTTAATCCTAACATTTCCAGGAGTAGGCCTGCCCGCGTCTTGGTTCGTTTACTTGGGGTTCGGCGTGCTAGGTCTACTTGTAGCCATAATCTTCCTCGGAATCGTCTACTTCGGAACGGTACGCAACATTAGCAAAGGGCGCTACGAGAAAGCGCGTGGCACGTCATTATTCTTCGCAGTGCTGTTTACTATCCCAGTATTCTTGGTGTTCGCCGGGCCCTTGTCCTTCTACCCAACAGTTCTGCTGCTCCTTCCGGCTTTCTTCTACTACATGACCTATGGCCGACTTGGCGAAGTCATAGCAAAATACGGCCCAGTGGCAGTATTGGGTGAAGCAGTTCCGGGTGTAGGTATGGCCGGTCCGCCAGGTCCTCCGCCTGTTCCAATGCCGGGTCCGATGGGTATGCCCATGCCGCCGATGGGTGGTCCGATGGGCGGGCCAGCAATGGGTGGACTACCAATGGGTGGACTACCAATGGGTGCTCCAATGCCTCCTATGCCGACCGGTATGCCAACCCCACCAGCCACGGCGCCAAAAACTCCTCTCTGCCCTACGTGCGGTAGGGACCTATACTACGCAGCAAACCACAGACGGTGGTACTGCCAAACCTGCGACCAGCCTGGCCGCTGACCTATCCAAACATCTTCAATTGCTTTACGCGTCCCAGGTAGGTGCCATCGAGTAGGTGCACCTCCGCATCATCCATGTCTACTGCTCCCGACCGTAGAACCGGCCCAAGCCGCTCGCCCGCATGCGTTTCCTCAATCTTCCGAGAATTCACCGGCCGCCCGCCAAGGAAATCATTGAAAGGCGGGACGAATACACATCGTGTTGTAGCCAGTTTCACTCGAAACTTCTCTTTCAATAATTCTTCAAGGTCTCCTTTAGGTTGAATTCCTGCGGCCTTCAAAGTTCCGCGAACCAGTTTCTTCGGATCGCAAGGGGCCGTAACCCAGGCGGGTTTCGTCAACCTGTAACCCAAGGCGTCGCGTAAAGTGACCGCGGGGTGTAGGTGGCCGAGAATCAGAGTCTCGCATCCAAGTATTTCGGGGGACGGCCACGCGTGTCCGTGCAACAATCCAAATCGGTTCCAGAGCGCGAGGCCCGTGGACGGTAGAATTTCAACTTTAGATGGAGTCAGAGGTTCTAGATTGCCGTCATGGTTTCCCAAGATAACCTGAACAGAAGGAACCAGCTTGAGCAACGCCTCAAAGAAATCTGGAACATCACGCCATTCTTCCAGCTCAGCGCCGGTTACGCTATGTTTCACATCGCCTAGCATGATAATTCTTGAGGGGTGTTCCTTTTCAATTATCACCTTAAGCCTTTGAAGCATTTTTCCGGTTTGCGAGGGAATGTGAATGCCCTGCTGGGAGAGCGTGACTTCCCAGCCTATGTGAAGGTCGCCGAGAACCACAACCCTCTCGCCGCGTCGTCTTAGCAGAAGGGCGGGCTCCGACCCGATCGGTTTGAGAGTGTTCAAGGGCGACCTTTCTCGCTAAGATGAGATGTCAACCGGGTTATGTGTTCATCCCTATGCTGGACAAAAGGTTAGATAGTTCCCGTGGATTTTCACCAACCAGTAGCCCGGTGGTGTAGTGGACAGTTCAAACCCGCAGAAGCATAGAGGGCTTTGGACCCTCCGACGGGAGTTCGAATGGCATTAAGAAAATGCCCGAGCCTCTCCCCCGGGCTACCATACCGCTCCGCTCACTTCATTTTTAATTCTATTCCGACGGTTCGCTTGATTAGTTGGGCGAGCACATCCACCTGAGCCGTAGGGCCACCCTTAGCTGGTATCGAGACAACTAACGGGAATTCTTTCCTCGTCCTTTCGAGGATTGGTTGGATCCATTGCATTACGGGCTCGGTGACCATGATAAGTGAAATTGTTTCATCGGAGTAAATGGTCTTGAATATCTTCTCAGCATCCTCCCTATCCTTCACGGCATAACTTTTCTTTATCCCGGTGACTCTGAAGTACGCGGACGCGGCTCGGTCCGCGAGCAGCGCTATTTGTCCCAAAGCTCATCGCACTGTCCGATTGCTTCAAAATTGCGCTAGAACATCTTCCCGCTCCATCACATGCCCACAGAAGTAGCAGCGGAGGCGAATTGGTTCCCGACGGTCAACGCCGAACCGAGGCTCCACAGGTTCCCTAGAATTAGATATGCATGACGGGTTGTCGCATTTTATGGTTCCTCGAATAGTGGGTGGGAGTTCCACGACTTTTTTCGACGCCACATCGTAATTTCGTATTATGTTGATGGTAGCGTTAGGGGCAATAAGCGCGATCTTATCGACCTCGCCGGGCCTAAGCTCCCTGTTCTGAATTTTCACAATGTCCTTATCGTGTAGCTGCTTACTCTCGACGTTCAGGGCGACGCTGACCATCTCGCCATCCTTTCCATTGATTCCGAGAATTTTGAGTACGTCGAGGGCGAAACCAGGTGTAATGTGGTCAATGACCGTTCCGTCTTTGATCTTCCTAACGT
>JBAVCK010000164.1:0-75907 GCA_049586635.1 Bathyarchaeia archaeon | reverse complement strand
GCGGCGGCGGGTACGGTAGACCCCGGGGCAGAGGCGGCTACGGCGGCGACAGAGACCGCGGACGCGGCCGCTACTAGAAACCGGATTTGCAGCAGACCGCTGCGGAAAAACTCCTCCAATCTTTTTTCTTTTAGTCTTCTCGGCCTAGCTCATCTTGACAGCATTAGGATGAGTTCGCGAAGTTTCTTTGGAAACCTTTGACTGTGAATTCGGTAACCTTTCTCGCGTAGAATCTTGCCCAACCTTAACGAGCCTGCCCAAAGTTCTTCCTTGGTCGTCCAGCAAATCCGTTCGTCCTGAACAAACCAAACCTCGTTATCGCTAGCGATAACGTCGACCCCGTCAATCTTCCGGCGTAGGCCCATTGATCCCTAATCCCTACACTCCAATTCCCTAAACAGAACAATTTAAAATTGTATACTGTACCGTAAACTAGTGTAGGGTACCCTTTATGGCTGCCATGACGGACCTTGAAACCGTAAAACTATTCGTTGGCGAATCGAACGTTCGCAAATCCGTGGGAGACATAACCGAACTGAAACTGTCGATTCAAGAGAAGGGAATCCTAGAACCACTGCTAGTGAGGCCGCTCAAGAATAGGTTCGAAATCGTTGTCGGGTCGAGAAGGTATGAGGCCGCGAAGTCGCTTGGCCTGAAAAAAGTGCCCGTTATCATAAGGCCGATGAGTGACACCGAGGCGCTTTCTCTCTCACTCGTCGAGAACATTCAAAGGAACGATCTTGAGCTTGAGGAAGAGGCCGAAGCCGTTCTCAAACTTATGAAACTCGATCCGAAGCGGTTTGCAAGCGCGAAGGCTGTTGCAAAAGTGATCGGTCGATCCGAGAACTCAATCCGCGAGCTGCTGGATGCGTACGAGCTCACCTTCAAACTCAGAGCTAAGGGGATGAACATCCATGCTGCAAGAGCTCCGTCGGACGAGCAGAGGAGACGCGCGGAAGCAATCCCGCTAGCGCACACTGAACTAGTCGCTCGCGCTTTGAAAACGGCTGAGGTGAGAAGGCTTTCGAGCCGAGATTTTGATCGTAAGGTGCCAGAGATAGTTAGAGCGATCGCCCCCCTACCCGAAGAGGATGCCCGTAAGGTTGTTGATCGTTTCAAAATGTTCCCTGAGAAAACGATAGAAGCAATCAAAGAAGAAGCCCTGGCGAAACAAACTGGGGTCTCGATCAAAGTCTATTTTGCGCCCAGAATCGGGCGGGCCCTTAATCAAGCGGCTGAAGAACGCGATATCTCAGAAGAAGAGTTAGTCTCAATAGCAGTCGAAGAATGGCTCGTTTCAAAAGGATACCTGAAATCAGTCTGAGAACGCTTCCACCGTTCGGGCTATGACTTCCTAGAGCGACGGAAGAATGTAATGCGTGACGAAGTAAAGCAAGACGAAATATACAGCGAGCAACCCGATCGAAATCAACAAGTTTCTCTTCCACTGAGCGCTCCAAGCTATGCCGAGTGGTAGCCCGAGTGAGAACCCGATGATGTGCGATACGTAGGCTACATTACTCTGCTGTTGGTAGTAGACCGCCAACCCGTTGTAAAGGAAGTATAGTATGGCAACCAACCCCACAGGCATGAACAGGAGCCAAGACCACCTCAAAGGTTTCATCAACATTACAACGCTGGTTAAGGTGAAGATTGCCGCAGAAGCACCGACGAAACTTGTACCAGGCGGAAAGAAAGGGATACTCAACGGAAAACTAAGTATGCCCCCGAGGAAGAAAGCAGTAAGCATCTTTCCTTTGGAGTTTGTCACACTCTCCAACGTATTTCCGAAAACGTACAGGAAAATCATGTTTCCCAGCATGTGAAGTATACTGGCGTGGACGAAGATCGCTGTAACGAGCGTCCAAACTCTTCCCTCTTGCAGATTAGTAAGGCTGAAAGCAAGGTAACGATCCACATCAGCGGGACTCATCGCAGTCCAGGCGTAAAGAGTCACCAGAACGCAAATCAGAATGAGAATGTTTGTGGCACGCATGGCTGGCAATCCCGCCCTAGCAAATCCACGACCCATCACTCAAAAAGCTAACCCAAGCCTCATGTCAGAAACGCTCCTCGTGATCCCAACTCTTAACGAAGAAGACGCGATTGAAGGACTACTGGCTGAATCACGCGCATGCGGTTTCGAGAAAATAATCGTGGTCGATGGTAAAAGCACTGACCGAACGAAAGAAATTGCAGAAAAAGCCGGCGTCAAAGTCGTCATACAGGATTTCGGCAAAGGCAAGGGGTGCGGCATCCGAACCGCCATGAGAGATTTCCTCCAAAGCACAGCCAAGGTACTTTGTATCATAGACGGTGACGGGACGAACGACCCGTCGTGGCTCACAAAGATGATGACAATCATCGAGAACGATGAGGCAGACGTGGTTCTAGGTTCGAGGACCCGTGGTCCTAGGGAAGATCATTCGATGCCCTTGATAAGCCTCGCATCCAATGTCACGGTTTCATTCTTGCTCGGGGCCAAGTTCCGGCGCCTGTTTACAGATGTCCAAACCGGGTACTGGGTATTCACTAGGAATTCTGTTCAGCGAATCTACCCCGAAATTCATTCAACGGGATTCGAAATTGAATTGGAACTGTTCGTCACACTCTTCAAAGAAGGCCTCCGGGTACAAGAGATTCCGGTTGGCTTTAGGTTGCGCAAAGGAACAACCAAATTTAGTTTCGGGATGCGCATCAGGAACTTATACTATGCATTCAAGTTCCTTGCATCATGAAGTGCAGCTCGGACAGAATGTTCGATGGTCAGAGCGGCCAGTTTCGCGCGGATAAAGAAAAGCTAAGTTTAGCGGCTACCATTCATCGCGCAGACCGAGTATGGCCTTGAGTATAAAGACCACCCTACTGAGCGTTTACGATAAGACGGGTATTGTTGATTTCGCTCGCGGGCTCCGCGAGTTAGGAGTGGAATTGATGTCAACAGGCGGGACAGGAAAATTGCTGTCTGAAAAAGGAATTGCAGTTCGTGATATTGCAGATTACACCGGCTTTCCCGAAATTCTAGATGGCCGCGTTAAGAGCCTACATCCGAAAATTCACGCTGGCTTACTCTTCAGACGTGGCATGGCAAACGACCGCGAAACCATCGACAAGCTGGGAATCATGCCGATCGATATGGTTGTCGTGAACCTATATCCGTTCGAGAAAGTCGCGGCACAATCGCCTAGCTTGGACAATGCCTTGGAAAACATCGACATTGGTGGCCCTACAATGATTCGGGCAGCTGCGAAGAACTATCAGAGTGTGGCTGTAGTAACCGACCCGGCTGATTATTTGCAAGTTCTCGCCGAACTCAGGGGCAACAATGGAAATCTCTCTGAGAAGACTAGCTCGCAGTTAATGCTCAAGGCTTTCGAACGCACAGCAGCCTATGATGCCGCGATTTCATCATTCTTCCAAACCAGAGCGCGGAATGGTGTGCGCAGCGAATGGCCCGCCCCTAGAAGCCTAGTATTGAATTTCGAGAAAATCCATGACTTACGCTACGGTGAGAATCCGCACCAGAAGGCTGCAGTCTACCGCAACCGATACGAGAACGATTGCATAGCTTCCTCCCTCATGGTAGCGGGCGAGAAAGAGCTAAGCTACACAAACATACTCGACGCCGACGCTGCTTACAGCTTGGTAGCCGAACTCGGGGGCATCGTTGCCACAGCCATAATCAAACACACGAACCCTTGTGGCGTTGGAAAAGGGAAGACACTGGCGGAATCATGCCGCAAGGCTTTGGAAACTGACCCTGTCTCATCCTTTGGCGGGGTTTACTCATTCACAAGGTCAGTCGACATTGAAACTGCCAATCTGCTCAGCGACAAGTTTGTCGAGCTGGTTCTAGCGCCAGGGTTCGAAGATGAGGCCCTGCGTGTTCTTTCGGCAAAGAAGAATCGACGCATTCTTGACATTTCAGGGCAATTGAATGCTAACAGGAAGGAATCGGGAACCCAGAAAAACTTTCGTTGGATCCACGGCGGCATCCTTTACCAAGACCAGGATGAACAACTTATTGACGAACAAAACCGGAAAACCGTAACGAAACGGCAGCCGACTCCTAGCGAGTTGGATGCCCTTCTGTTTGCGTGGAAAATTGTGAAGCATGTCAAGTCGAACGCCATTGTACTATCCACACCAGAGCAACTTGTCGGAGTGGGAGCAGGACAAATGAGCAGAGTTGACTCGTGTAAAATCGCACTGATGAAAGCGCAGGACGCGGGGCTAAATGTTAAGGGAACCGTTATGGCATCGGACGCCTTCCTTCCATTCAGGGACTCCGTTGACTTGATGGGCAAAGCAGGGGTAACTGCAATCATTCAACCTGGCGGTTCGATACGCGACCCCGAAGTAATACGGGCAGCAGACGAGTTCGGAATGGCGATGCAGTTCACCGGCATAAGGCACTTCGCGCACTAGAAAGTGAGAACGAAGCGGACGGATTTCCAGTGGAACACTGGCATCATCTTTCAACATCACGATAACAAAATCACCTTAGGCGGCCTAGCTCTACGCGTTGACACATGTGAATCAAAGACTCCGCCAACCGTCAGTCTCTAGCAGAACGAATCCGAAGAAGGAAACACAATCGTGTTAAAAATGGCTTTTACGTTCACGTGAATATTAACAAAACATGTCAGTTTCTATCCTTTCGTCAGGTAAAACGAAGACTGTTTCGCCTGCCGACCAACCTAACCAAGCGATTCTAACCTTTCGGGACGATGTTACTGCCAGTGACGGCAAAAAGCACGATATTCTTCCCGGAAAAGGCAAGATTAATGCGGCGATAACCGCGAAACTCTACGGAGTTTTCACGGAACATCAAATTCCAAATCACCTTCTCAAGCAACTTGACGATGTTCGTCTCCTCGTTACGAAGCTGGAAATGATACCAGTAGAAGTTGTTTGCAGAATTCGCGCCGCCGGCCACTTCATAGGTATTGGAAAGCTCTTCAAGAACGGCGACAAGCTCCCGTTTCCTATTGTTGAGTTCTACTTGAAAGATGACTCGCTCCACGATCCAATGCTAACTGACCAGCATCTCAAGCTCCTCCAACTTGCCAACGATGACGAAATTGAAGAAATCAAGCAGGTCACACTGAAGGCCGCGACCGTCCTAGAGAAGTTCTTCGATGAAAGAGGAGCAATTCTCGTGGACTTCAAACTCGAATTCGGGCGGGATGCCAACGGCAAACTCTTGGTCGGTGATGAACTAAGCCCAGATTCTTGGAGGCTTTGGGACAAAGAGACTAAGGAAATCTTGGACAAGGACAGGTACCGCAAGGATCTGCCTGGAGTTTTCGAGCTAGGGTACATGGAACCCTTCAGGAGAGTTTGTAGTGGAACAAGCATTCTCAGTTGAGATAGTCATATCCAACAAGCCACGGGCCCGAGACCCTGAGGGGGAGACCATAGAACGTGACCTAATCCACAAGGAAGGATTCCATTCAGTGAAGGAAGTCCGGACAGGCAAACTGCTAATGGTTAAGGTCGAAGCATCAACCGAGGACGAGGCAAGGAACAAAGCCCTCCAAATGTGCAACGACCTGAGACTGTACAACCCAGTCGCGCACGCATTAAATGTGAGAGTTAGACAATAGACTTGAAGGTCGCGGTAATTCAGTTTCCGGGAAGCAACTGTGACCGTGACACTCTACACGTTCTCAGGAACGTGCTGAGTCTCGATGCGGACCTCATTTGGCACAACGATTTCAATGATTCATCATATGATGCCGCGGTTCTACCAGGCGGGTTCAGCTTCGGCGACCACCTGAGAGCAGGCATTATCGCAGCCCACTCACCCGCAATCGACGCGATAAGGAAAATGGCTGAAGATGGAAGACCGGTTATTGGCATTTGCAACGGCTTCCAAATCCTGATTGAAGCTGGCCTCATTCCGGGGGCACTGTTGCGTAATTCATCGTTGAAGTTCGTGTGCAAGTGGATGAACCTGCACGTAGAGAGTAGCCGGACAGCATTCACCAACTTGTTTGAAGGAATTCCGCAGATCAGGATGCCCATAGCCCACAATGAGGGGCGTTTCTTTGCTGAAGACGAAGTCCTTGACCGTTTGGCAAGCGAAGGGATGGTTGTCATGACATATGCTGGCGAGAACCCTACGGGAACGTCCCGCAGCATAGCTTCACTCTCTAACAAAGAAGGAAACGTCGTTGGCATGATGCCCCATCCGGAGCGGGCAAGTGACCCCGCACTTGGTGGAACGGATGGGTTGAGAGTTTTCGAGTCAATGGTAGAGTGGGTCAGATGCTAGTAGGCGAATTGGAAACTACACTTACGCCGGAGGAGATGGAGTTCGCGCGCCGCCAACTGGGAAGGGAGCCGAACGGCCTCGAATGGGCTATGATAGACGCTGAATGGAGCGAGCACTGCAGTTACAAATCATCAAAACACATGCTCGCGACGCTTCCGACATCGGGTAGCAACGTGCTGGTTGGGCCTGGATATGACTCAGGCGTTGTCGACATTGGTGACGGTTATGTTGTAACGATGCACATTGAGAGCCACAATCATCCTAGCGCTATCGATCCTTACGGGGGGGCGGCCACGGGAATAGGTGGCGTTGTTCGTGACATTCTCTGCATGGGCACGACGCCGATCGCATTCCTCGACGCTCTGAAGTTCGGTGAGATAGCCGAGAGTGATCATTCAAAGTGGATCATGAAGAATGTGGTTCGGGGAATTGCTGATTACGGTAACTGCATCGGTGTGCCAACAGTCGCCGGCGAGCTCGAATTTGATATTTGCTTTGAAAGAAACTGTCTAGTGGATGTAGCCTGCCTGGGAGTTGGAAGAAAAGAAGAACTCCTGTTGGCCCAGGCAACCCACATTGGTGACGGTGTCTATCTGATTGGCGGTTGCACAGGCCGAGACGGAATTCACGGATCAACATTCGCGTCCAGAAGCCTCGGAGCGGACCCAGATCAAGATAGGTCAGCCGTTCAGATACCGGACCCTTTCACAAAGAAACTGATCATCGAAGTGTCACTGGAAGCTGCCCGTGCTAGGATTCTCAGGGGCTGTAAGGATCTGGGTGGGGGCGGCTTAGCGACAGGTCTCTCTGAAATAGCCGACAAAGGCGGCACGGGCCTCAACGTGTACCTGGAGAAGGTCCCTATTCGAGAAGCCGACATGACCCCGATCGAGATCTTGATCTCAGAATCCCAAGAAAGAATGCTCTTTGTCGTCAAAGAGGGTTCTGACGGAGCTTTGGATGGCATCGTCCGGAAGTATGGTGTGGGTAGTGCCCGCATAGGCGAGGTCACATCAACCGGCAGAATCATGGTTTTTCGCCTTAAGGAACAACTCGCGAACCTTTCCACACCTCTACTCGCAAACGCGCCAACAATCCGCCGAAAGGGTCGCATGCCACGTCTACGAAACCTTGAACCAGCACCTGCGCATTCCAGCGATCTTGGAAAGAGCCTTTTGGGCGTATTGGCTGCACCCACGATTGCGAGCAAGGATTGGGTGTTCCGGCAGTATGACCATGAAGTCGGAATCGGAACTATAGCAAAACCCGGAGAGGCGGACGCGGCCGCGCTGAAACTGCCCAACGGAAAATACGCTGCCGTTAAGGTTGACGGAAATGCACGGTTCTGCGACTTGGACCCGTACGTTGGTGCCGCTGGTGTTCTGGCTGAATGCTGTCGCAATGTTGTGGCTGTGGGAGCGGAACCAGTAGCTTTCCTCGACCACTGCCAGTTCGGTGACCCCAATGACGAGGAGATATTCTGGGCGTTCTCAAGGGCAATCGAAGGCATAGCTGACTTCGCTAGAGCCTATCCCTTGCCATGTGTCGGCGGCAAAGTCAGTTTCTACAACCAGGAGGAACAAAACCGCAAGGCGATCAAATCATCTCCGGTCATCAGCGTACTTGGTCTGATTGAGAAGGCCAACCGTCTCACTAAAATGGGGTTCAGAGATGATGGCGAGGTCGTAATCATTGTGGGCGAAACGAAACCTGAGCTGGGTGGGTCAGAATACTATCACACCTTAGGATGCGTCGGCAAGGAACCTCCCTCATTAGATTTCGAACTTGAAGTTCGCACTCAGAGAAGTGTCCTAGAATGCATAAGAAACGGTCTTGTCTCCGCCTGCCATGATATTTCAAAAGGCGGCTTAGGAGTTGCCGTCGCTGAGATGGCTATCGCTGGCGGCAGGGGGGCATCAGTCGATTGCGCACCCCTCTACGCCAAGAAGATGCATTCCGACGAACTCTTGTTCTCCGAGACGAATTCAAGGTTCATCATAACTACCAAGAATCCTTCTCATGTTTCAGAAACACTATCGAGGGCGAATGTTCCCGCGATTGTTGCAGGCACAGTTGGGGGTGACTCACTGCACTTCGGGCTGGGCTACAGCCGACTGGATTTTTCGTTAGAGACGCTCCGCGAAGCATACATGGATTCGCTGCAGGGGATTCTGGAGCCTTGACAGAGGTAAAGGAAAGCTGCGGCGTCGTCGGAGCCATAAAAAGCGGCTCGGACGTGTCCCACAACATTTGGCTTGGGCTATTGGCTTTACAGCACCGCGGCCAGGAAGCATGCGGGTTCTATACATTCGACAAGAAGAAGTTCTATCATCGAAAACAACTGGGGCTGGTCGGCAACTTTGAAACTTTCAACGGACTGAAGGGTAGTCTCGGAATAGGGCATGTCAGATATTCCACTGTAGGTCAGCCAGCAAACGAAGAAACACTTTGTGACCCACAGAAACTGGAGGAATTCGCGCAACCCTACTTCTCCGACCGGCCGAAAGGTGGACTTGCCCTCTGCCATAACGGCAACCTCGTCAATTTCTCACAGCTTTGCACTGACTTGCGTTCAAACGGAACATTCCTTTCGGCAACCTGCGACGCAGAAATCATGCTCAAGACCTTATCCGAAGAACTTTCCAGCGGTGTCGACGTTGAGAAGGCGGTCATGAATTGCGTCTCGAGATTCGAAGGCGCTTACTCCACGCTCGTTTTGACAGGGAACGGTGAGCTAATCGCCTTCAGGGACCCTGAGGGTTTTCACCCACTCTGCTTTGGGGAGGCCGATGGACTCTTTATGTTCGCCTCAGAAACCGTTGCCTTAGACATCAACGGTATACATGATCACTCGAACGTGAACCCTGGAGAGCTAGTGATCGCGCGGGAAAACGAGCCACTAGTCAGAAAGCAGCTCAAAGCACAGAACAATCACGCGCGGTGCATGTTTGAGTACGTATATTTCAGTCGACCAGATTCGACAATCGACGGTAAGGATGTGTACCTGGCCCGGGTCAAGCTAGGCAGAAACCTTGCGCGCACTTACAAGACACACGCGGATGTGATTGTCCCAGTCCCTGATACTGCACGCCCTGCAGCAGAGGGAATATCACGAGAGACCGGGATCCCAGTTTTCGAGGGTCTGATCAAGAACAGGTACATCGGTAGAACATTCATCATGCCCCACCAAGAGGGGAGAGATAACGCGGTTAGGCTGAAGCTCAACGCGGTGCGAGCTGTTGTAGAAGGCAAGAACATTCTCTTAGTAGACGACAGCATCGTCCGCGGCACGACGATGAAGAAGATTGTGAACTTGCTCAAGGAAGCGGGCGCAAGCCGCGTCGAAGTCTGGGTCACATGCCCACCCATCAAATCCCCGTGTTTCTACGGGATTGATATGTCGACTCATTCCGAACTAATTGCCTCATCAAAATCGGTGGAAGAAATCCGCCGAGCGGTAGGCGCTGATGTCGTCTGCTACCAGACCTTGGATGGATTGTTGGATGCGATAGGCCTTCCAAAGCAGGAAACTTGCCTCGCATGCTTGACAGGTATTTACCCGACCCCTCTGGCCCAATCACTAGCCGATGAAATGCGGCCGAAAACTGATCAGAATGCTAGTGCTAGGCTTTGGGAGAGAGAGCCTTGACGAGAGTGCTGCTTGTTGGGTCGGGAGCAAGGGAACATGCCATCGCTGTAGCACTCGCGAAATCGCCGAATGCCGACTTGTATGCGGCCATGAGCACTAACAATCCTGGCATAACGAAACTTGCGAGAGAGGCAACGATCCTACAGATCAACGACGCTCGAGCTGTGTCGGATTACGCGAAAGGAGTTCATATCGAATTGGCTGTAATTGGCCCCGAGGCGCCGCTCGTTAATGGAGTGGTGGATTTTCTTGCGGAGGAGGGCATTGCATGCGTCGGACCAACACAAAGGCTCGCTCTCTTAGAGGGAGACAAGAGTTTCTGCCGGAACCTTCTGAGCAAGTACGGCATAGCGGGTAACCCCCTATTCCGTGTCTTCACGGAACCCGATTCCGCCGAAGCATTTCTAAGGACCGCGGGGCCCGTCGCGATAAAACCTGCTGGGTTGACCGGTGGGAAGGGAGTCAAAGTTACAGGGGAAGATCTTCCAAGTAAGCAGGATGAGGTGGCTTATGCTAAGGAGATTCTCCGAAACAAGATTGGCGGTAGTCAGCGGCTCGTAATTGAGGAGCGGCTCAATGGTGAAGAGTATTCACTCCAAGGCTTTGTCGACGGTCATGACGTGCACCCCATGCCCCTCGTTCAAGACCATAAACGTGCATACGAAAATGATTCTGGGCCAAACACGGGCGGTATGGGCAGTTACAGCGACCGAGACCACTTACTCCCGTTTGTTTCACCGGAAAACTTCGAAGCAAGTTTTGGAGCAATGGCCGATGTCATTCGTGCACTGAATAAGGAGACTGGTGAAGAGTACAAGGGGTTATTGTACGGTCAATTCATGTTAGCTCGAAGTCTGAACGAGGAGAAGCCGAGCCCGAAACTCATCGAATTCAATTGCCGTTTCGGCGACCCGGAAGCCATGAACGTCCTACCAATACTCTCTGAGGAAACTGACTTCATGGAGGTATGTGAGCGCATAGCTGAGGGGAGTTTGAAGTCGAAATACTTCTCATTCCAGCCTAAGGCTACTGTTTGCAAGTATCTCGTCCCAATCACCTATCCCGACCATGTTGCTGCTCCTCAAATGGTGGATGTTGACGAGGAAGCATTTGGGCAGAATGCGCGCCTCTTCTACGCTGGCGTGGACGTGAAGAATGGTTGCATAACCACTACGGGGTCTCGGACGTTAGCCGTCGTGGGGATAGCTGAGACGATAAGGGAAGCGGAACAAATAGCTGAAGGCGCGACGTCCAATGTTCAAGGCCCGTTGCGCCACCGCCATGACATTGGGACAGAAGAGTTGATTCAGAAGCGTATCGAGCACATGAAATCTCTCGGCGCAAGTACTTCAACTCCAAGCTCACCGGAAATGTGGATAGCATGAATCGCTTGGCGGTCTTCGCATCGGGCCGTGGCTCTAACTTTAGGGCCATTGCAGACCACGCCCGGCTCGAAGTCCTTGAAGATGTTGAGCTCAGTCTGCTGGTCACAAACGATCCCAACGCGCCAGCGATTCAAGTCGCACAGGAATACTCTGTTCCTTACGTCATCTTGGAAGGAGTTTTCGGGAGGAAATTCGCTACAAAACAGGAGAAGGAGAATGCCCGAAACGAATTCGACAAAAGAGTCTGCGGGGTACTTGAGCAGCACCGTATCAACCTCGTGGCCCTCGCGGGCTTCATGCAAGTTCTAGGACTTACGATGGTCGAGGCGTACAGGTTTCGTATCATGAACATTCATCCCGCGAAGGACATGGTGAGGTTCGGCGGTCCGGGTATGTTCGGCGAACGCGTTCATGCCGCCGTGCTCGGGGCGCGTGAAAATGAGTCAGGTTGCTCAGTGCACTACGTTGATGAAAGTGTAGACGGCGGCCCAATCATTCTCCAGAGCACTGTCCCAGTCAAACCAGACGATACGCCTGGATCCCTGGCACGTCGAATATTGGTGCAAGAACATCGGACTTATTCAAAGGCGATTCAACTCCACGCAGACAAACGAATCGCTATCCATGATGGGAAAGTTGTAGTTGATTGGGGCAGAAACTGGGAGGATCGGTGGAATCGAAGACAAGAAGCCTTTATCCAACATCAAGCTGAACAAGCTTCAAACAAAGAGCTGTTGCTCGAGCATCCAACCTGAGGAACGTGTGCACTTTGGCTGATGTTGCCGTTTCAATAGTGATAGGGTCAAAAAGTGACTCGGAAATCGCTAAACGCGCAGAACAAGTCCTTGACTCGCTGGGAGTAACACATGAGACCCAGGTCATCTCAGCCCACAGGAATCACAAGGAACTGGACGAGTACATCGCCTCAAGCAAAGCCAAGGTATTCATAGCGATCGCTGGCCTTGCAGCACACCTGCCTGGCTACATTGCCTCAAGAACTGAGCGGCCCGTCATCGGTGTGCCAGTCAACAAAGCACTGGGCGGCTTGGACGCACTCCTTTCCATCGTGCAAATGCCTCGTGGAGTCCCGGTATGCGCGGTGGGAATAGATGGAGCTGAGAACGCCGCCTACCTCGCTAAGAGAATTCTCGATGTTTCGAAATGAGAGTGCGCCACGTCGCCCCGCACATATGCTGAAGCAGGTGTTGACGTAGCCCGGGTTTCGCAAATCCAGAAAGGCATCGAAACGGCTCTGTCGAAAACCTTCCAAACTCGAAGGGGAAAACTGGGGCGCGTTCTTGGGATTCGTGAACACTATGCGGCTCTGATAGAAATCAGCAAAGACTATGCGCTGGCATTACACACTGACAATGTTGGGACAAAGGTTCTTGTTGCGGAGGCTTGCGGGAAGTACGACACGGTCGGAATAGATTGTGTCGCGATGAACGTGAACGACATAATCTGCGTCGGCGCCGAGCCGCTTGCCATGGTTGACTATTTGGCGCTCGAGAAACCAAGGCCAAGACTTGTCGCGGAAATAATGAAAGGGCTGCAAAAGGGCGCGCGCGAAGCAGGTGTCGCAATAGTCGGAGGTGAGACCGCAATCGTTCCTGACCTTGTGCGAGGCTTTGACCTGTCGGGGACCGTGGTTGGCATCGTGAAGAAGGACAGCATCATTACCGGCGAGCAAGCTGAACCTGGAGATGCTGTTCTTGGCTTGGCAAGTAGCGGCATCCATAGCAACGGCCTGACTCTGGCGAGAAAAACTCTACTGGTTCCCAGAGCGGACCCGAAGATCGTAAGAGAATTGATTCGCCCTACAAGGATCTACGTTAAGGAAATCTCTAGGCTGCTCAGATCGAACTTGGAGATCCATGGATTGGCGCACATAACGGGAGGGGCTTACTCTAAACTGAAGAGGATCGGGCAACGGGCGAAGGTCGGATTTCAACTAGATAACCTACCGGAACCGCCTTGGGTATTCAAGACGATTCAATCTAAGGCACGTGTCTCGGAGCGGGAGATGTACCGCACGTTCAACATGGGAATCGGCTTCTTAGTAATCTGCCCTAGGCAAGCCGCAAGACAAGCTAGAAGCCTGCTCCCTGGATTCAGACAGATTGGTCACGTGACAAGTTCGAGGGGAGTCACCGTCAGGGCGAGCGGCAAGGAATTCTCAGTCATCAAATACTAGAGTTTAGACGGAGCGTTCGATGGCCAGCGCATAGAGTCCCGCTCCGGCTAAGATGAACACAGCGGAGAACACTAAGAGTTCCATCCAGCTGAACAAAGTTACAGGCGGAGTTCCCATCAGGTAACCTCTCAGAAGATTCGAGATTGCGCTTAGAGGGTTGGCTTCCGCGAAAACGACCAGGGCCCCACCGAAGAGCTGTTGAAGAATTGTTATCGGGTAGAAGACTGTGCTGCAGAAAATCAGTAGCAGGTAGATCAGGCTTCGAGC
Organism: Bathyarchaeia archaeon; assembly: GCA_049586635.1. GTDB lineage: Archaea > Thermoproteota > Bathyarchaeia > 40CM-2-53-6 > 40CM-2-53-6 > FEN-987. The sequence continues at coordinate 62,132 of JBAVCK010000164.1, read as the reverse complement.
GGTTGTAAACCGTTCGAAACTCCTCAAGATGACCGCTAAGCTGATTGCTAGGCCTGAAATCCCCATGCCGAGTAGGAACATTGCAAATATGATCAGCCCTAGTTGTAGAATCGATGGAAACGTTAGGATCCACATCGCCAAGACAAGTAGGGGGATTGCGTAGATTAGCCCCCTGAGGCCGCCCGCTATCATGCGCCCGATAATAAGCTCGAAACGTCTAACTGGCAGGCTGAGAAGGTACTGGTTGTAGCCTCTTCTAGTCTCATTGTTCACTTCTCTACCGATCACGAAGGCGGCGGCAAACAGGCCGACGGCAACAATTCCAGGCGCTACGAATTTGAAGTAGTCGAACGAAACCATCTGCGTGTAAACAACCGCCATAATGAGCAAATCTGCAAGGTTCATGCTGATCAGGCCAGCCGTGAAAAACCGGTACTTGAAGAAAGTTCGGAAGTCGTGCTCTATTATCGCTTTCAAGCCGGTTAACATGGAATCATCTCCAGTTTCCCCCTTCGAGATTCCGTTCGTAAATCATCACTCCGGCGAAGTTGAACGTCATGAGGAAGATTACTAGAACAATCAATGCGACCGCCGGATTTGCTAGATATTTGATGTTGAAGTTCAGTGACCAGCGGAAGAGGTCTGAGGCATAGCTGAGTGGATTGAACATTGACATGGCCGCTATAGGGCCTGGCATGAAGGCCTGCGGGTACAGAGCTGTACTCAGTCGAACGATGAATGCGTCAAGTGCTCCCATTATGATGTCGAACTTGTCTCCAGACCTCAATCCAACCGCTAGAGTGATACTCAAACCTGAAACGCCGAACGCAAACCCGTAGAGAGCTACTAGTGCAGTCAAGATTTTCAGGGGATCCAAGACTCCGATGAAGAACAGAAAACCTGCAATGATAGGGGACATGAAAATGAAGCTCCTAAGCCCACCGGCAAGAGACCGACCGAGTACTAGCTCACGACGCGTTATCGGTAGGCTCAGGAGGTATTCCACGAAGCCGTCGTCAGCTTCGTCGTATATTTCGTACCCTGTAAAGATGGCTACAGAGTACATGGTCATCACGATGACGCCCATCGCGTAGTAATTGTAATAGTTTGGCATTACGACAATCAGCCGCGACACAGCAAGGCCGAAAATTCCAATTTGGACGATGACGAAGAACCAACGCATAATCAGTATACTTTTGTGCCGAACCAGTGAGCGCAGATCGCGTTCGATCACGAGGAGTATCTTGCTCACGGTGAAGCCACACTGGGGGTTGCTTGCGATTCTTCCAGGACGGTGCCGGCGTAATGAAAGAAGACATCGTCTAGGGAGGGTTCTTTCATGTTGATCGAGTTGATTCCGACGCCAAGGGTGGAGAGGAGTTGCATTATCTTGGGCAGCATCTTCTCTGCTCGGTTGAGGTAGATACGCATGTGAGTTGGTTCTACAATAGCAAGGTCGACGATTCCGGCTATACCCTTCAGCTCAGCCACCGCCCTGTTCTCAACAGGTGCTTCGAGCCTGATGTCGATGACATCACCCCCGGGTATACTGTCTTTGAGGTTTCGAGGCGTGTCGCATACCCTGAGTCGGCCATGGTACAATATTGCTACTCGGTCGGAAAGCCGGTCTGCTTCGCCGAGCTCGTTTGTGGCCAGAATGATTGTGGAACCCTCATCGCGTAGGGAACGAATCTTTTCCCATATCTGGTACTTGCCAGCAATATCGATTTGAGCTGTAGGTTCATCCACGATGGCGACTTTTGGTTTCTGAATGAGCACCTTGGCGACTTCGACACGTTTCTTCATTCCACCGGATAATTCATTGGCGAGTTTCTTTCTGGCGTCCCAGAGGTTAAACTCCTTAAGAATTACCTCCACGGCGTGCCTTGGGTTCTTGACGCCACACACCTTTGCATGCCAGTTCAAGATTTCCCAAGGGGTATTCATCCACAGGAGCTTCGCTTCTTGAAAGGCGATTCCGATCATTTCTCTTGCTTCGTACGGCCTTTTGCGGATGTCGTAGCCTCCGACTTCTGCGGTGCCTTCGGTCGGTTTGATTATTGTTGACAACATCATTAGGATTGAACTTTTCCCAGCACCGTTGGGGCCGAGCAATCCGAGAATCTCCCCCTCCTGGACATCCAGGTTCAGGTGGTCCACTGCCAGCGTCGACCCGTACTTCTTAGTGAGCCCAATGATGCGCACTATAGCCAGAGCGAAACACCTCGAAGGGAGTTTGAAAACCTCAGCCTAAGGAGTTGAATTTACGCATAGCGAAAGTTTTCATTAAACAAAATTAATGGGGCCCTTTCTTCTTCTTACCAAGGGCGTTTACGTCGGTTTCACTCACAGGGACGCGCAAGCGGTCATAAAAGACATGTCCGAACCGCAAATCCAGTCTGAAGAGATTAGCGCTCCCATCCAAGCCTGAATTCCTGCGCAACCCCTAACGCTTCGAGACATACGGGTTGCCTGTTATGTAGAACCTCCACAGAAGATCTATTCCCCGACTGATTCCCACACGGGCAGACCTGGTAATTTCGAATTGCGTCTCGTCGGAGTCTGCAACAAAAAGGAGACCCGGTTTCGTCACGTCCACCTCATTGAGTGCCCTGTCTATGCCTAGGGCTTTCGTCAACTTGCCTGGCCCGTTGGTTAGGTTTGGGTCCGAAACATTCGGCCGTAGGCTCCTCATGGCCTGCAATCCCTCGATGGGTTCTACTGCTCGGATCAATACGGCGCCAGGTGTGCCAGTTGCCTGTGTGGTAATGTTTAGGCAGTAGTGGTTTCCGTATGTGAAGTAGATGTAGGCGTGGCCTGGTTCTCCGAACATTGGGGCGTTCCTGGGCGTCGGTCCGCGAAAGGCATGGCTCGCTGGATCATCCAGACCTCGATAGGCCTCAACCTCTACGATCCTCCCGCCCATTCTACTCCTACCCTTGACTCGTACCAAACGTTTGCCGAGGAGACACTTTGCGACCCTTACTGTGTCACGTGCGTAGAACTTGCGTGGAAGCACCCGTAGCTTCATGGGCATCCCTGAACCGACGTCTCTCGGGGAGTACTTATTCAAGGGAAAACTTAACTGTAAACCGCCGATTTGGCGGGTCGAATCAATTTAGTCTCTGGTTAGCGGGATTATGGACAAGAATAGAATGCAGGCACTGACGAAGTCGCTCCTCGAAGAGATTGGTGAGAACCCCAGGCGTGAAGGGCTCCAGGATACTCCGAGGCGCGTCACCGAAATGTATGCTGAACTGACTGAAGGGTATTCCATGAACCCTAAACAAATTCTTGCGAGGGAATGGAATGAGGTCAGCGGTATGGTCGTGGCGAAGGAAATCAGCTTTTTCTCGTTGTGTGAGCATCATTTGCTTCCATTTTATGGGAAGGTACACATTGGCTATATTCCTTCAAAGGCCGTCGTGGGGCTTTCGAAACTGGTGAGGTTGGTGGATTGCTTCAGCAAGCGGCTTCAACTCCAGGAGCGTATGACAAAACAGCTTGCGGACGCCCTAAACGAAAACTTACACCCGCGCGGCGTCGTCGTGGTTGTTCAGGCCCGACATTTGTGCATGGAAATGAGGGGCGTAAAGAGCGGCGCTGACATCCTCACGTCGGAGATCCGCGGCCAGTTTGAGAAATTTGAGACAAGGAACGAGTTCTTCAACATGCTCCGCAAGGAGGTTTAGGCAAGCTGTCCCCTGCCCAGCCCGATATTGCACGCCTATACCGGCGTGAGTTCGCCTCAGCGCACATAATCGCTGGCCACCCACGCTGCGGCCGGTTGCACGGGCACAACTACCAGCTTCTTGCGAAGGTCTACGGGAAGAGTGATGAATGGCTAGACTTCGAGGACATCAAGAAGCAAGTGGACCAATTCATCGACGAGAAGTATGACCACCATGACATTGGAAACATGTCGTGTGAGAAATTGGCACGGCAGTTACAAGAACAACTCAGTATCTTCTTCAAGACCACCGTCAAAATTGAGCTGTGGGAGACTGGAAAGTTCGGCGTCGAGACCGTGTAAAAAAGACTACAAACTCGGCAATCTTTGGGACCCTGGCCTAGTACTTTTCTACTTCTCCGCGTACGTGTCCTGCCTTCAGTAGGGCGAAGTGGTGTACGTCCGTGGGGACCCGAAGCTTCCCCGTGTTATGGATATGCTCGATCTTCTGGAAAGCTTCCCGGTCAACGTCCTTATCGAAAGTTAGTTCACCACTGTTCTCCAGATGAAAGTTTCCGAGCTCCTTATGCAGGCCCATAATGTCGGCCTTGGACAGAAGGACGGAGCCGGCGATCACTAGCTTCTTCGTGTCAAAGACGTCCTGGCTTTCCGATGGAGATTCCTGCATATACTGCTGCAAGGCCTCGTTTACGAGCTCAGCCACGTTCTTGCCCTGTTGTCTAGCTTTGGCTATCACGCTGTTGTAGATATCCCGATCCAACCCGCGAATCAAGACAGCATTGTTTGCCATGATAGCCAACTCACAAGGTTACTGTGCTTAATCTGATATCCAGCTTACATTGATTACATAGCTTTCTTATAAATCTTGTTAATTCTTTTAACACCCTTAACATGTAGTACATGCTTGCCTCGTTTGCTTCGGCAAACAAGGCACACGGGCCAGAATGAAAAGAAGGAAATGAAATTGGTCGAAGACCTCGAAAAGTTACTGTTCGAAGAAATCCCCGAGATGGAGACCCCGAGAATCAGAAGATGTGAATGGTGCCACGAACCGCTCCCCAACGACCGCTATCACCTAAAGATCTGCCCCCAGTGCAGAAAAGACTCCATAGCCACCTTTATGAAAGCACATTAGGGCGAAGAACCCGCACCGATTCCGCTTAGCAGCCCTAAACATGGGTGGTGCCACCCGAAGTCAGGGTGGTGCCATTTGGTGCCATGCGGGACATTCTTTCTCCACCTCGATTAGGGACGAGTAAAGTATTCTCGCCGCAAAATTACACCACCTACTTCCCTTCGTCGCCCCTTTAGCCAAAAGGCTACACATATTGAAGCGCACATTCAGCTTACGGAACATAATTCGTGCTTGGGGGTTAGGAATTTGGTTAGGGCGCTAGTGCTTCTTTCTGGAGGCATCGATTCCGCAACTGCGCTCTATTTGATCAAGCAGGAGACCGATGACGTCTATTCCATGAACATGATCTACACGCAATCTTATGACAGCGAAGCGGAAGCATCGAAGAAACTCGCAGCCGTGGCCCAGGTGAAAGAACATTTCAGCGTTTACCTACCATTTTTCAAGCATATTGAAACGCGCTACCACCCTGCGCCCTCCTCTGAAATCTCGTCCGCGTATGTGCCTGCCCGAAACATTGTCTTCTATGGAGTTGCCGCAGCCTACGCCGAAACCATAGGCGCCACTAGGGTAGTGTTCGGGTCAAATGCCGACGATTCTAAGGAACTTCCAGACGCTAGCCCAGAGTTCATCCAACTCATTAATGAGTTGGTCCGTGCGGGAACCAAGTCCGGCCGGGAAGGGTCACGAATAGAAATCGTCAACCCACTGATCAACTACAACAAGGTTGAGGTGCTCAAGCTCGCGCTCAAGCTTAAGGTTCCGCTTGAACTGACTTGGAGCTGTTACGAGGATTTGCCCGCCCCATGCGGAAGATGCCGCGGTTGCCATATGAGGCGGAAGGCGTTCGACGCGATCGGCATCCCCGACCCGTTGAGCGCATGGAGCCAGCTGAAGTAATTCGCGGCGAATAATTTCGCCGACCAGGCGCAAGCCGCGCGATTCCCAATCAATAAAAGTCTTTTCAACGACCAACCGAGTTGGAGGATGGTGTGTTACTCGTTTTCCAGTCGAAGTTCCCGAAGGCCGTTGAGTACGGCAATGCATTTCAGCAATCGGCCCGTACAATATTTTATACAATTCTGTCGAAAACTATTAAAGTGCAATAGCGTGACTACAGAGAGCTTCCACTTTCTAAGAGGCAAGAGCAAATTGGTATCCCACGTTGAACCCTCAACCAATGAGGTCCCTTCGAGACTGAGAATCACCCAAATAAGAAAGCGCGATGGGCGCATCCTCCCATTCAACAAAGAGAAAATTACAAACGCAATCTACAAAGCCATAGTTGCAACGGGCAGTAGAGACCGCGCACTCGCTGACACCCTGTCAACCCGCGTAGTTGAGATACTTGATGAGAAATACGGTGGAGAAGCGATTCCTGCCGTTGAGGATGTTCAAGATGTTGTAGAAAGAGCGCTAGTTGAAAATGGCCAAGCGAAGGTCGCGAAGGCATACATAATCTACAGGCAGAAAAGAGCCGAGATTAGGCGTGAAAAGCAGCGAATCCTCGAGAAGGAAACTATCGATGAGGTAGACAAGGTCTTCGACCTGAACGCCCTGAAAGTTCTCAAGGCTAGGTACCTGAAAAAGGATGAGACAGGCAAACTCATAGAAACACCGAAGCAACTCTTCACGAGAATCGCAGTCCACGCTGCGCTACCAGACCTATTCTACGACCCTGAGGTCTACGACATAAGCAAGAAACAGAATGCGCATCCGCAAGAAAAGTTTGACCCAATTCAATACCATGAGAAGGTCAGCATCGGAAAGTATGCGCTCAACCAGTATCACCTCGAAGCTTTGAAGCGGATGTATGACCGCTTTGACCGCGAAGGCGCTGCAAAGATTTCCTGGTCACGCTTCTTCGAAATGCTCAAGACAGGACTCTTCAACAAGTATGAGAAGTCCATCAACTCATTCTACGAGCTGATGGTTTCCAAGAAATTCATGCCTAACACACCTGCAATCGCCAATTTCGGAAACGTTCTCGGAATGGGCTCCGCCTGCTTCGTTCTGGGTGTGGACGATTCCATTGAGAGCATAATGGAGACCTTGAAGCAGACCGCAGTGGTCTTCAAGGCGGGGGGAGGGATGGGCTACAACTTTTCGAGGCTAAGACCTGAAGGAGATTACGTAAGTTCAACCTCGGGCGTGGCGTCGGGCCCCATCAGTTTCATGATGTTGTTCGATACCATGACTGACGTGATAAAGCAAGGGGGAATCCGGCGCGGTGCCAACATGGGCATACTCAACAGCAATCATCCAGACATCGAGAAATTCATAACCGCAAAGAAAGGAAACAAGGCGTTAAGGAACTTCAACATTTCAGTTCTCTTGATGCCTGACTTCTGGGAATGCTACAACAAGAACAAACCATACCCCCTCATCAACCCCCGGACCGGTCAGGTTGTCCGCGAAGTTGACCCACGCCTATTGTTCGACATGATAGTCTACCAAGCGTGGGAAAGTGCTGAACCAGGCGTGATCTTTTTCGACCACGTGAACGAGTACAACCCGTTCTTGAAACACCTTGGTCCAATAATCACAACAAACCCATGCGGCGAAGTCCTGCTCTACCCAAATGAATCCTGTAATCTGGGCAGCGTCAATGTATGGGCGTTTGCGAAACGTGATGAGAATGGAAAAAACAACTATGATTGGGACGGGTTAAAAGAAGCAGTCTACGTGGGTTCCAGATTCCTTGACAACGTGATTGATGTAAACAACTTCCCACTTAAAGCAATTGAAGACATGACGCTTGCAACACGGAAGATAGGGCTAGGAGTAATGGGGCTAGCTGACTTACTTTTCGAACTTCGCATGGCATACAACAGCGACGAAGGCCGCAAGTTCATGGAGGAGCTCATGGAATTCATCAATTACCACTCAAAGCTTACATCGATCGACCTGGCGAAAGAACGGGGCCCAGTGCCTTACTACAACAAAAGCTTCTACCCTGAAGGAAAGCTGCCCTTCGCGGGGTTCGCCAATCGAAAACTGTGGCATTTCGAGTGGGACAAGGTAACTGAAATGATTAAGCAGCATGGCGTACGGAACGGGTACACAACCGTGATCGCACCCACCGGTAGCATCTCAATGATCGCGGGATGCAGCAGCGGCATGGAACCCGTCTACTCCCTCGTCTACGAGAAACACGTCAAGGTTGGAAGCTTCTACTATATCGACCCCGTGTTCGAACGCGTCATGACTGACGAAGGCTTGTTTGGCGATGACCTGCTTAGGGATGTGAACGACCACGGCGGCTCAATCCAGAGAATCAGCTACATACCTGAAGATTTGAAGCGAGTCTACATTACCGCTATGGACATTCGCCCAGAGGATCACATCCGGGCTCTCGCTGTCTTTCAGAGGTGGACGGACTCCTCGATTTCAAAGACCAACAACTTCCCCGCTAATGCGACGGTCGAAGACATGCGGGAATCATACCTGCTCGCCTACAAACTCGGCTGCAAGGATGTTACCGTGTTTCGGGATACCTCAATCAAAGGCCAAGTCCTAGTAGTGCCGCGCAAGAAGAATGAGGACACCAAAGAGGGGGAAAGCAAAGATGATGATGAACAAGCAGTAGTGAAGCCACTCGCACCGAAGCTCTTGGCTGTGCCTTTGGTCGACGCCTCCCGAGGCATGAGCGAACAGATCAAACTTTGCCCCCAATGCCAGAGCCAAGTAGTGTACCAAGAAGGCTGTTACATATGCCACGAGTGCAGCTGGGGCGCCTGCTCCTAACCAGGGCATCGGTCCCGAGAAGTAGTTAACCTCCTTAACCAACTGCCCTTCAGGGCATCCAGACTAGCAGGCGACATCACTCTCGGCATTCCATGGCTCTACCGAAAACTACCCGGTCCTTTCTACATGGGGTCCGAAGGCAAATGGCCCAACTTTATTTCCCAAGGCACCAACTGAAACGCTGGTTACCATGGACAAACGCTTGCTCAGGCTCGTCAACAAGATCAGAACCAGAAACCTTCGGAAGAAGGTCTATGCCCTCCTTGATAATCCATCAGTCAAGATAGGCGGTAAGACATTTTCTGGGTTGCCGATTGAAAAATCTCCAGCGAGTATTCGGCATCATCACAACTACCCTGGGGGTTTCATCGAACATACGCTGGCCTTGTATGAACTCTGCATGAGCTTGTCCCGAGTGGCACGAATGATCTACGGGTGCAGGGTAAACAATGACCTCGTGATATGTGGTGTTCTGCTTCATGACATTTTCAAACCAGTTACTTATTCACAAACTGAGGATGGCAGGTATCGGCCCTCCGCGTTAGCAGAACGAGTTGACCATCTTACCCTAGCCAGCGCGGAGCTAATTCGACGAGGATTTCCGCTCGACGCTGTTCACGTCGTGGCCGCCAGCCACGGTCGGCAGTACGGGCCAATAGGACCAATGACTGTTGAGGCCTTGATTTGCCACCTTGGTGATTCTGCTGAAGCTGATCTTAACGGGGAAGTGTTGAGTGCAGCAAGGTTCATGATTCGTGAGGTTACCGGAGAAGAACCCCGCGCACTAAGCGGCAAAGATGCGTTTGCCATAGTGAAGGCCAAAGCCGACAAGGGGTGGAGCGGCGTCAGACAGTACCTCTCCCACACAGGGCACAACAGCTAGCGAGCTGAAAAGGCGCCAGGGAGTGTCGTTCTAGTGAAGAATGACGTATGGAACGCGGTAATTCACGCAATAGAGACCTCGATCCCTGAATACGACCACGTTAACGAGAAGGTTTCGTTCGGTAGGGCATTAAAGGCTCGAAAGTACGCAGTAGGCCAGCTTGTACTCAGCGAGGGAATGACGGTTCTCGATGCGGGCATCGGCCCAGGAACTATGAGCGAAGCCCTCCTTTCAGAATCCGAAGGCCTCACGATTCTAGGGTTGGACGCGTCAGCGACGCTTCTTCGCGCGGCCCGCGAACGCTTCAAATCATCAAGACGTACGCAACTACATTTCGTACGTGCAGTTTTCGAAGCCGTCCCAATCAGGAATGGCTCTGTCAATCGTATCGTAAGCGCATACGCTTTCAGAGATGCCAGAGACCGCGAGGGGGCTATTGATGAGTTTCGCAGAGTTTTGACATCCGATGGATCCTTCGCGATAATAGATTTGGGTAAACCCAACGAGGTTCTCAAGAGAGCCCTCGTTACGTTATACATTGAACACCTCATGCCCTTGGTCGCACGGTTTTCGAAATCAAGCCGAATCCGCGGCAACCCGTGGCGAATGATTGTTCCGACTTACCAGCTGCTCTCCACTAACCGAGAGCTAATGCAATCCCTGAAGAAACGATTTGATGACGTAAGAATTTCGGAGTTCTCAATGGGCGGTCTTATAGTTGTTCTTGCGCGAGTTAGCGGCTAACTGCCGACTCTTGAAACGAAATCAGCCATCTTCTTGAACCCCAACTCAATTCGTTCTTCAGACTCGCTGACGAACGTCATCCTAACGTGGCCACGGCCGTTGTCACCGAAGAATCGTCCGGGTATAACTGCTACTCCAGTCTCTTTCAGGAGCCTTCCTGTAAATTCCTCTTCGTTTAGTTTCAGCTTCGAGAGGTATGGGCGCATGTCTACAAAATAGTAGAAGGCCCCGGACGGGGTGACTGTTTTGGCTAAGGGGAGATGCGTTTTCAGCATTTTTCCCATAAGATCCCTTTTCTTGAGATAGTGTGGGAGAACTATGTTTCTCAGGTAGGGTTCCTTCATGTTTTCTTTCAGGAATTTCACCAAACCAAATTGGGCCAAACTATCGGGGGCAAGCGTGCTGTACTGTTGCATTTTCTCCATTGAGTCGATTATTTCCTTTGGGGCAAGCGTGTAGCCTAGACGGAGGCCGGGTATGCTGGCTTCCTTTGAGAAGCTTGAAACGGTTATAGTGTGCTCCCGTGCACCCGGCAGCCGGCTAATCCAAACGTGTTCTCCTTCGTAGACAATGTGCTTGTAGACATCATCGCTGATTATCCAGAAATCGTAATCCTGCGCGAGATCCACCAGTGCCTTCACAAAGGCCTGATTCAGGATTCTCCCCGTAGGATTGTCCGGGGATAGAACCATCACTGCCTTCGTTTTCTTTGAGACCGCCTGGTTGAGGGCTTCAGGGCTAGGCTGGTATCCGTCCTCAACGTTGACCGGGAGCCGCTTTGGTTTTCCCTCAGCCAATTCGATCAATTCCCGGTATCCAAGGTACGTGGGATCAGTGACAATCACGTCGTCTCCTGAATTGATTAGCGACATGAGCAGACTGAAGATTGCCTCAGTGCCACCAGTGCTCAGAATTATTTCAGAGTGAGGATCGTAATCGACCCCGCCGTATTTTCTTGCGTCTTCTGCGATGGCCGCCCGTAGTTCCGGGATGCCTCTCGTTCCAGTGTATCCGCAGCTCTTCAGTGGGTCCGAGGTGAGCAGGCGGCTGAACTCGGCGAGAAAGCCTTGGGGCGGAGGAACGCTAGGTGCCCCTCCACCGAATGAGATTATGTCGCCCCGTCCCCGTGCCTCATCAAGTAAAGCCGCCACTTTGCGGATTGGCGATATGTGGATTTTCTCCATGCGCCGAGACAGGTTTCTCATCGACTGCACATTTCATCGTGCAGCCTGCACCGCTTATACCGTTTACTGTGCTATGTTGCAGGTTTGAGTTTGGTCGCTCCACCCATGTAGACTTGTAAAGTTTCTGGGATCGTGATCGAACCGTCTTTGGTTTGGTAGTTCTCCAAGATTGCGACCAAAGCTCTCTCAGTGGCGACGAGCGTGCTGTTGAGGGTGTGAACCCAACTGGTTGGTTCGTCAGGCCTGTCTCTGAACCTGATTTTCGACCGCACCGCCTGGTACGTCGTGCAGTTGCTGCAGGAGACCACCTCTCTGTACGTGCCCTGCCCCGGAAGCCACGCGTCTAGGTCATATTTCTTCGCGGCGACTGTTCCGAGATCCCCTGTACAAACGTTGACGACTCGGTATGGGATTTTCAGCATCTGGAAAAATTCTTCAGCGTTAGCAATGAGTTTCTCATGTTCATCCCACGTCTGTTCCGGTTTGCAGAAGACGAACTGTTCGACCTTCTCGAATTGGTGCACCCTGAAGATCCCTTTGGTATCCTTCCCGTGCGCGCCAGCTTCCTTTCTGAAGCATGGGCTCACTCCTGAATACCTTAGCGGCAGTTTCTTCCCGTCTAATATTTCGTCCATGTGTTGCGCGAGGAGTGCGTGTTCAGACGTCGCGAGAAGGTAGAGGTCTTCTCCTTCCACCTTGTAAATGACGTCTTCAAAGTCTGATAGTGCGACAGCGCCCCCAACTGCTTCGCGCCGCAGTAGGTATGGGGGTTGTGTTAACTTGTAACCTTTCATATCGCAGAAGTCCAAAGCGAGTCTTATCAGGGCATGATTGAGCTTCACCAGGTCCCCCCTTAGGTAGTAGAATCTAGCCCCAGCGACCTTCGCGGCTCTCTCTAGGTCGACAAGCCCAAGTTGTGTGGTTAAGTCGATGTGGTCTTTCGGTTTGAAGTTGAACTCTGGTGGTTTGCCCCACTTCCTCACTTCAACGTTATCATTCTCATCTTTCCCAACCGGCACGCTCTCGTGCATTATGTTAGGCAATTGCATGAGCGTGTTCGCAATCTTGCTATCGAGATCTGCGACCTCTTTCTCGAGTGTTTTAATTTGATCTGGAATCTGTTCAGCTTCTTTGACCAATTGCGAGACATCCTGGCCTTGTCTCCGAGCTTGAGCTATCTGTTCGGTGATTTTGTTCCTCTTGCTTCGCAGCGTGTCTGCTTGGGTTCGAAGGCTACGCCATTTGCGATCATTTTCTAGCAGTTCGTCTACCCACGGGATTTTTGCATCGTCCCCCCGCCGCGTTAGATTCGCCTTGATTACCTGAGGGTTATCCCGAACAAATCTCATATCAAGCATGTTTCTCGCCTACTTTTCGAGCATTCAAGCGATTATTTTCACTCGGACAATTAGGTTGGAAATAGCTTGGCATTGTGTTTTGGGCCGCCTAATTAAAAGCTCATCTAAGATTCGTTGCGACGAATATCACAGCTAGCAGGATCAGTGCATATCCCGCAATTTGAATAGGATTTGGAACTTCATGGAACAGAGGTATGGCAAAAAGGGATGCCAAGATAGGCTCCATTAATGGAAAGAGGTTTGCTGTGACGGTCTTTACAGAACCGAGGGAATGGTTGTAAAGTGAATGGCCGACCGCTGTAGGTAGCAGCGCCAAGCCAAGAATGGCGACGATATTTTGCGTATCATATGATCGAAACGTATGCTCTCCCAACGCTCCAACCATAAGTAACGCAACCAATGCGGCAGCTGAGTATACGTAAGACGTGTAGCAAGATGTGCTAACGCCGCTCGTCCTCAGGTATCTTCCCACTATGGAGTATTGGGCAACGAAGAAGGCGGCGAGCAAAGCGGAAAGGTCAGCCAATCCGAACGCTCGGAAGCCATTGCCAGCGTTGGCAACAAGTATGACTCCAAACGTAGCAACCAGCACGCTCACTATTTCCTTTGAGGTTGTTCGCTCCCTTATGATGATGGGAGAGAGCACTGCAAGCATGACTGGGCTCGTGTTCACCAAGAATGTTGCGTTTGCGATTGTAGTTTCCTTGACCGCGAAAATGAAGGCCGCAAAATGCAAACTGAGAAATGCGCCGGAGATCGCAACGAGAACCAAGTCACGCCTCGGTAGGATATGTAAATTTCGGCTTGCGAATCCAAATAGAACCATTACCAATGCAGCAATGAAAAGACGGAAAAACGATAGCGACATCGCGGAAGCTTCAGTTGCAAATCTGATGAAAATTGCGGCTGTGGCAAAGAAGAATGAAGCAACAAAAAGAATGACTATACCTCTTGATAGTGCCAACCAAAGAACACTCGCAGATTATGACAGAGCAGTGTATTGCCGAACATTGTCCTTTAACTATCTGATGGCTATTTAGGGTTCGAAAATTAGTGCACTGACCCAGCGCGCTCGGCGGAAGTACCGTTGAACAACCAAACGAGAGGAGCTTTGCTCATAATGGCGGCTGCTTTCCTATGGGGAACCACCGGAGTAATCAGCAAAACTGCTTACGCCGAAACTAATGTGGGTCCGATTTCGCTCGCTTTTTATCGACTAATATTCGCGATTCCAGTCCTTGCGTTTCTCGTTCGGGTAAAGCGGTACGAAGTTTCACTGACGCTCGGCGAGGTAGGGCTCTTCGCGTGTTTCGGTTTCTGCAGCTTGTCTGTCTTCGAAACGCTCCTCTTTACCGCATTTCAGTACACTACCGTGCAACACGCGACTGCGCTTCTTTACACTGCGCCTGCTTTCGTTGCCCTACTTTCGTGGTTGATCCTGAAGGAGCATTTTACCAAGGCCAAGATAGCTGCTGTTGCTCTTTCGATTCTAGGGGCTTTCCTGATTCTGGGTCTAGTGACGCGTGAACCGTTGTTTGCGTCAAGAGCACAGATTGGAGACTGGTTGGCAGTGGGTTCAGGGTTGGCTTACTCTTCCTGGTATCTTTTCGGAAAGGTTCTGGGAAAAAGTAGGGACCCGGCGGTCACAGCTTTGTTGGCTACGTGTTTCGGATCCATTTTCCTATTCCCAATCATGGTGGGACTAGAGGGAATCCGAATTCCGGGAAGCATGCTTGCTTGGCAGTTAGTTGCGACTATTGGGGTGGTTCCAACCGCGATGGCGTATGTTCTTTACCTAGGCGGATTGAAGCTGATCGAAGCAACTAAGGCCAGCGTTTTTGCCATAATCGAACCAGTCACCGCAGCGATCCTAGGATTTTGGTTCTTTCATGAAGTTTTTTCGTACGTTTCGTTCGTGGGGTTTGCACTAATAATCGGTAGCATTATTCTAATCTCAACGGATAGAACTTAACCAATGCGAAGCGCACTTTGCTTTTGGGAGCTTTTCATACATACCTTCTTAATCTAACGGTAGGCTATAGTTTCCATGCAGTCAGGTGATAACTTACGTTCAAACTGATTATTCTGGTGAAGAAGAGAGAGACTCTGAGCGATCAGGAATTTGCCAAATACTGGCTGGAAAAGCATGCTCCTCTAGCAAGAAAGATGCCGGGATTGAGGAGGTACGTTGCTAATGTCGTTAGGAGACCGCCTAACAGGGAACCCGATTACCACGGAGTCGTGGAGCTATGGTTCGACGACATTGATAGCATGAAAAAAGGATTCGCTTCTCCAGAAGGCTTGAACACACAGAGGGATACAGAAGCCTTCGCAAGCAAACTCATAACTCTATACATTGACGAGCATGAGATAGCCTAGCACGATGAAAACTCAGGCAGTTCGTTAAGCCCATTTATCGTGGTTAACTCGTTTCAGGACAATATCGGCCAGAGCCGATATGAAAGTAGGGCTTGTGTTCAAGGACTCAGCCCGCTTCAGGTTCAGGCCATGTGTTCTTGCAAACTCTTTGGCTTCTACGTCGATATCGTACAAGATTTCGAGGTGGTCGGCGACGAAGCCTATCGGAACAACGAGAACGTTGGAGTCCTTATCATGTTGACTTAGTTCTTGGAGCGATTCTAGAAGATCTGGGCCAAGCCATTTCTCCGCCGTTTGCCCGGCACTCTGATAGGCGAAAGACCATTGGTCAAGGTTCAAGAGGTCTGCCACGGCTTCGCATGAGCTATGCAGTTGTGAGGGGTATGGGTCGTGTTGCTCAAGAATTCGCTCGGGTAAGCTGTGTGCTGTAAACAAGAATTCGACGCTACTCGACTTGGGAAATTGCTCTAAAGCCTGCTTGACCTTCTCGGCCACGGCTCGATGGAACAAGGGATGGTCATACCAGCTATCAACAAAGTCCGCCTGCATGTCGCTGGTCGTAGCCAGCACCTTATCGAGGGCTTGCTTGTACCCTCCAATACTGATATCGGAATAGTGTGGGGCGAGTGCCAACGCGACGATTCGACGAAGACCATCATTCGCGATTCTCGGAATGACCTCACCGATGTAGGGATGCCAATGTCTCATCCCAACATAGACTCGAGCCTCCATTCCTTGTGCGCCCAGAGACTTCTCTAGGGCTGAGGCTTGTGCATTCGAAATATCGAGGAGTGGAGAACGGCCACCGATCTTCCTGTATCGGTCTATCAGGTTTTCCACGGCGCTTTGAGTTGGTTTGCGGCCTCTCCTGATATCGGTCAAGTATGCTTCCATATCCCTCTCTGAGGTTGGAGTACCGTAAGCCATCAGGAGAACGGCGAGGTCCGGCAAATTTGGCGCCTAACCAGAATTCTTAGTCGAGTCGTGAACGAAATTCACAAGTTCAATAACGTTCTGTGGCGATGTTTCTGGCAACATTCCATGGCCCAAGTTGAAAATATGGCCAACTTTTCCCTTAGTTCTCGTTAGGATTTCCGTGGCTTGAGATCTTATTAGCTCTGGGCTTCCGAGCAAGACGGCCGGGTCTAGATTACCTTGAATTGCAACATCGCTTCCTAGCCGTGCCCAAGCAAGGTCGATGGGAATCCTCCAATCAACTCCGAAGACATCTCCCCCCGCCTGCTTCATTTCTTCGAGTAGGTTTGATGTTCCGGTTCCGAAGTGAATGCGCGGCACGCCGGTCGCCTCCAACTCTTTGAAGATTCGGCGGGAATAGTGAAGCACGTACTGATGGTAGTCTCGCGGGCTGAGGCAGCCAACCCAACTGTCGAAAAGTTGAACGACATCGACTCCCGCCTTGATTTGCGCTCGTAAGTAACTTGCCATGGCGGTCGATAACTTATCCATCAAGGCATGCCAAGTCTTCGGGTCGCGGTACATTAGAGTCTTCGTGTTCACGAAATCCCTCGTCGGCCTTCCCTCGATAATGTAACTCGCTAATGTGAATGGTGCCCCGCAGAAACCAATCAAGGGAACATCAAGCATCTTCTTGGTCTGCGCTATCGCTTCGAGAACAAAGGGCATGTCATTACTCGGGTCAAGATCCGTTAAGGAATTGGCGGAATCTAAACTTCGGATTGGTTCTTGAATCAAAGGGCCGAGGCCTTCTTTGATTTCGAACTTTACTCCCATGCCTTGCAGAGGCAGCATGATGTCAGCGAACATTATCGCGGCATCCACACCCAGAGTTTCTACGGGCATCGTGGTAACTTTCGCGCATAGGTCAGGATTCTTGCATATCGAAATCACATCATGTTTCTCTCTGACCTTCCTGTACCCTGGCAGGTACCTGCCCGCTTGCCGCATAAACCAGACAGGAGTGGCGTCGACGGGTTGGCGTCGACAAGCTTTGATGAGGCGGTCATTCAACATTGGCCGTAACCATCCCAACGTCCCCCATCGAAGGCTGAAGATTCATACTCCAAAAGCAAGAAATGAAAGGCTTCGAAAGTCACCCGAGGAGATTGAGAATTTCGTTGATCGGCATCCTTATGCAGGTGAAGATCGGAGTCTCGAGTGCTGTGTAACGGCTGGCTTCACTACTCCTGAGTTCCATTACAAGCTCAGAGAAGTCAGCAGGCTTGTCAGTCTCAAAAGCTAAGACGAATTCCTGATCGTCTAGGCCAAAGGAGTAACCCGTGTGGATTTGGACCGAGGGATACTTGTGCCCTATCTTGAAATGCTGCGCCATCATGAGCCTCCGCTCCTCGTGCGGTAGGAAATACCATTCACGTTTCTTCACGAACGGGTACACGAAGAGGTATTTTGAGTTCCCAGGACGCCTGCTTAGTGATGCGCCCTCTTGCCCTTCATGTTGGTGGCCGCCTAGGTATTCAGACTGTCTCGTAATCGCCAGGTAGGAGTATGGGGTTTCCAAGTATTTTCCCAGAATTGACGATAGAAGATTTGAGGCTAGTTCTTGGAAATCCTCCACGCGTCTGCTAATCGTCCAAAGCATAAAGTCAGCGTCTCCTCGAGTTCCGACGAGGGAGTAACTACTGAGAATATTTTGATTCCCGAAGCTAGTAGTGATAGATGCGAAATCGCGCTTCGCCGCTGACCTATTCGCACTGTCGAGGCGTCTCCACTGTGAGTCAACTTTGAAGAATGTGTACTTCAGGTACTCTCTTTCGGTAGTTTGGATAGGGTTAGTTTCCGTTGAAGTTTGAGTTTTCATCATTCAGCCTCCTGCAACCATTTCGCCGCCTCCTTCGCAAAGTAAGTGATTATCACATCCGCGCCGGCACGCTTGATGGCGGTCAGTACTTCCAGAGCCACGAGTTTATGGTCAAGCCATCCTTTCTGATCGGCTGCCATAATCATGGCATACTCGCCACTCACATTGTATGCGGCTAGTGGTACGTGAAACTCTGCACGTGCGCGGCTGATAACGTCCAAGTAGCTCAGTGCAGGCTTCACCATCACGATATCTGCTCCTTCCTCAATGTCGATTGAGATTTCCCGCATTGCTTCCCGAGAGTTAGGGGAATCCATCTGGTAGGTTCGACGATCTCCCCAAAGCGGCGAGGACTCGGCGGCTTCCCTAAACGGCCCATAGAACGCAGACGCGTACTTGGCTGAGTAAGACATGATGGAAGTCTCCTTGTAGCTTCGTTCGTCAAGTGCAGCGCGAATTGCTTTCACCTGTCCGTCCATCATCGCGCTCGGGCCAACCATATCGGCGCCAGCCTCCGCATGCGATATAGCAACGCGGGCGAGAATTCTCAATGTTTCATCGTTAGCGACAGTTCCGCCGTGAACCACTCCGCAGTGCCCATGATCGGTGTATTGGCATAGGCAAACGTCGGTAGCGACGACGAGTTGCGGCGCCAATTTCTTCACCTCGCGAACCGCCTCCTGAACTATTCCATCGCTTGCGTGTGCTTCGCTACCCACCGCATCCTTGCGTCCCGGCAATCCGAAAACAAGTATGGCCGGTATCTTCAGAGCTGTCACCTCGGAAATTTCGGCCTTCAAATCCGAGATGGGGAGCCTGTAGATTCCTGGCATCGACTCAACTTGCGTGCGCTTAGAAATCCTGCGGTCCACGAAGATTGGGTACATCATGTCCGAAATTGACAGCCGCGTTTCTTGCATCAACATGCGCAGGGCGCGTAGCCGTCTAAGGCGACGGGGCCTTTCAGTTGTTTCAAATTCTTTCGACGTTTCATACAGTTCTGATTTCATCAACTATTGCCTCTACTAAAGCATCGACCGTGCGAATGCCCGCAACAATGTTCACGCCTATACCCAGTTCCTTGGTTGCTTGGACCGTTACGGGGCCAATGCAAGCAACCTTGACGTTGCTCAAAATCTGGCCTAATCTATCGTCTCCGAGGACTTGGACTAGGTTATGGACAGTGGATGGGCTGGTGAAAATCACTAGGTCTATTCCTCTCATGAATATGGAATTGACACGCTCAGACGTCAAATCCGGTGGGATGATCGTCTGATATGCAACAACCTCTTCAACCAACGCTCCACGTCTTCGCAATAGTTCTGGGAGTTTCTTTGACGCTATATCCGCGCGTGGGAGAAGGATTCGTCTCCCCCCAACATTGCCTAGCCCATCAGCTATCTTCTCGGAGAGGAACTCGTTAGGAACAAATTCCGGTTTCTTCCCCGCCCGCTCCAACTCCGACGCTGTGGCAGGCCCGATCGCGGCTACCATGACCTCTCTCAAGACCGTGGGCGAGACTTCGATGTTGGCTAGGCGTTTCATCAGGAACCTGACGCCATAAACACTTGTGAATATGACCCAATGATAGTCGCTGAGTCTCCGTAACGCTTGGTCCAAGGGGTCATTGTTTTGGGCGGGGACTACCTCGATGGTTGGCAGTTCGATTGTCTCTGCTCCGAGGTCACGCAGTTTCTCAGAGAGAGTTTGAGCCTGTTCAACGGGGCGGGTTACCAGGACCCTAAGCCCTGAGAGTGGTTTTAGAGAGGCTGATTGCATCAGGCGGCCTCCAAAACTATTCCAGCACCTTTCTTCAGCAGTGATTCCGCCAGCTCTCGCCCTGCCCTCTCGGCGTTGGGGCTATCCGAAGAAATTCGGCCTCGCAGAACCAGTTTCCCACTGGCCGCGGCGACCATCCCTTCAATAGTTAACGTCCCATCCGCAAACCTCGCGTAAGCCGCTGTAGGGGTCCGACAATTGGCCCCAAGCCCTCGCGCGAACCCACGCTCAGCCTCAATTGCCCGGCGCGTCGGCTCATGATCCAGCTTTGCAACCAGGTCCCGAACCTCAGCATCTTCTTCCCGGCTCTGAACTGCGACGGCCCCCTGCCCAACCGCAGGCAGCATTACATCCGGCGAAAGAAATTGAGTTACCTTCTTTTCAAGTCCAAGCCTTATCAGCCCAGCAGCCGCAAGCACTATCGCGTCGCAACCGCCCTTCTCGAGTTTTCCCATGCGCGTGTCAACGTTTCCGCGCATCTCAACGATTTCTAGGTCACCACGCGCGGCTAGAAGCTGCGCTTTCCGCCTAGCGCTGCTCGTTCCAACTCTTGCCCCGCCGTCGAGCTGCTCAAGTTTCTTCTTGTCTCGTGAGATCAGGACATCACGTGGGTCAACTCGTTCAGGGACACAGGCGATCACAAGGCCCGGGGGCAAATCGGTGGTAAGGTCCTTCATGCTATGGACAGCTAAGTCGACACGACCCCGAATTAGTGAATCCTCGATCTTCTTCGTGAACACACTCTTACTTTCCAGCGCACCCGTTCCAGCCCCTTCTATAGTGTCTCCCTGAGTCTTGATCGAAACAACTTCGCATCGAACTTGAGGCGCAATTTTCCTCAGCGAATTAACAACTTCACTTGTTTGCGCTATTGCAAGCACACTGCCCCTCGTCCCAATCAAGATGCGTTGCTTCATTGTTCGTTGTCCTGGGGCTTTCATGCGCTGTTGTGTTCGGAGCTCGGCCGCATTGCTTTGAGGAAGAAATCGTAAAGGTAAGCCGCTGCCTCTGACTGTTTGTACCTTCTCTGGAAATGGATCTGCTGAAAGACGATGCGGTTCATCATACCAAGCAGACATTCGGCCGCCATCTTCGGGTCCGTTTCGCGAAATTCTCGTTCAGCGACGCCGCTTCGAATGATTCCTGTTAACAGAGATTGAATCTGAGTGAGCTCGGCTTGAAGGCTGTTTCGTCCAATGGAATCAAGCTCTGTTGAGTTCCTGACGTAGAGGCCGACGTTCAAGCGTTCCTTCGGGAAACCGGTGAGGTAAGTGTGAATGAACGCTCGGACTTGTGAGGTGGGATTCTCAGACTTTCCGCATTCGTCAGTCAGTAGCGTGATGAACCCTTTCATGCTTACGCTTTCGCGCACAACTGCGTCGAACAGGGCCTCCTTATTTCTGAAGTAGTAGTAGAGGGTGGGGGCAGTGACGTTGGCGGCTCTACATATGTCGCGAATGGCCACGTTAGGAAAACCGCGCTTGGTGAAGAGGCCTTTGGCGACTTCGAGTATTCTGTGCTCTTGGTTAACGTTCGACATTTTGCTAGTTCAGCTCAGGTCTCTGTTTGCCAGAGGCAATGCCTCAGTTAGGTTTCCGTCCGGGAGGTATGGACATGCAGGGTCTTCTTGGAGCGGGTCGTCGTATTCGGCAAAAGCCCTTGACCTTGAGCCCCCGCAGATTTCCTTGTACTCGCATCTGCCGCACCGCCCCTTCAGGTTTGACGAATCCCTTAGTGCGGTGAATAGTGGGCTGGACCTGTAGATTGTTCCTAAGTCGTCTTCCGGCACCTTGCCTGAGCTGAGGGGTAGAAAACCGCTTGGGTATACCTCTCCGTCGTGTGCGACGAACATGATACCCTTCCCGTCCCTTGTTTGGGTTGACTTCAGGATAGCTCCGCTTGTAGGTTGCCCTTCGAGAAGCCGCAACCTCGCAACTAAGCTGAGGTACGGTTCTCCATTTGGTGGATTCTTGTTTTTCACTCGCTCTATGCGTACCCTTCTAAAATTCGGCCCTTCAGCAGTCCTGACGGGGACGCCGTAATGTGCGGCATCAAAAAGAAAGTGCATGACCCCCTCGCATTCTGCAGGTTCGAGGGCCTCGAGGGCTGCTCCCCGACCTGTTCGAATCAGGAAGAAGACTTCCCAAGCAACCGCTCCGGTTTCCCTGACGATGTGAAAGATATCAGCTAACTCCCCGAGGTTGCTTCTCATAACCGTCGTGTTGATTTGCGCCCGTAATCCTAACCGTCTGGCCAAATTTAGCGACTGTATCGTTTCGTTCCATGTGCCCCGGATTCCGCGGAGCCGGTCATGAGTTTCTGGCGACGCCCCATCGAGGCTAACTGACATAATGTCAACCCCAAGCTCCCTCATTCGCGACATTGATGATTCATTTAGCTTGGACGTCACGCTGGCAGCAACCGCAACGTAAATTCCAAGGGTCTTCGCCCGCTCAACCAAGTCGAAGAAGTCGTCTCGCATAAGGGGGTCTCCGCCGGTTAAGAGAAGAGCGGGATATGGCTCCCCGAATTTTGTAAGTTGATCGATGAGCCTCATGCTCTGCTCGTGGTTGAGCTCACCCGCCATGGGTTTCCTGATGGCTTTGGCTCTACAGTGTTTGCATGCCAATAAGCAGGCCTTGGTTGTTTCCCAGCAAACAAAGATCGGAGCCTCAGAGAGGTCACTCCTCATCGTCCAGGGCGGTTTTGTCATTTCAGCAACTCCGAGTCCAAAGCCAGTTAGGCTAATTGGCTGGTTTCAATCTTCTATTTAACGTTCGTTATATAACCCCGCCAAGCAAATGCACGGACCCCGGCTGGACCGTGATTTTTCTTTACTCTATTTGGCCTTCGGTGAAGCTTAAGTTCCTGAACGTTACGTGGTTGATGGTTTGTGAATAGAGTTTGACGTACCAGAATATTCTGGTTAGCAAAGATGGAAAGCTTGGCATAGTTCAGCTGAACCGTCCCAAGGTTTTGAACGCGCTTAACTTCGAGCTCATGGTCGAGCTAGTCAATGCTTTCGAAGAATTGGATAAAGACCAAAGTGTACATGCGATAATCTTGACTGGTGCCGCGAGTGCCTTCGCTGCGGGAGCAGACTTACGTGAGATGGCCGAGGCCACACCGGTTGACCTAGTGCTTGGCCGACGTTTTGAACTCTGGGATCGCATAAGAAAAATCTCGAAACCCATCATAGCTGCAGTGAGCGGTTACTGCTTGGGCGGAGGAAATGAGTTAGCTATGAACTGCGACATTATCATCGCATCGGAAGCTGCGACTTTCGGTCAACCAGAAGTTAACGTAGGAATCATGCCAGGAGCCGGTGGCACACAAAGGTTGACGCGGGCGGTTGGTAAGTACAAGGCTATGGAGATGATACTGACGGGCAAACCTATTTCGGCTGAGGAAGCGTTCAGGGTGGGCCTTGTTAATCGCGTTGTCCCGGCGGAGAGTTTGATGGATGAGACTAAGAAGATCGCTAGTGAGATTGCGTCCAAACCCACGATATCGGTCAGAGCTGCAAAAGAAGCGATATTGAGAGCGCAAGATACGACGCTGGAGGTTGGGTTGGAATTCGAACGGAAAGCGTTCTACATGTTGTTCGCTACCGAGGACGGCAAAGAAGGCATGAAGGCCTTCTTGGAGAAAAGAAAACCTGCCTTTAAGGGAAAATGAATGAAACTAACTCGTGTCCTAGAGGTTTCATTTTTCTTAACGGCCATCGTCCTAGTGATTTTGGTAGTCGGATTAAACTGTCTGCAGGGAGCCCCGGGCTTGAAGTTAATTGGATTTCTCGAATGTGATTACGGCCTCACGTCTGCAGATCTTCTGGTGAAGGTAGGGGCAACCGCCATTTTCGCGCTCTTTCTAGTATTGCTCTTCGGCCCCATTCTCGCTGTCCTTGGACGCCTTGGGCATAGTAGGCACTCAAGACGTTCAGGTTGATTTTGGGCAGAGGAATCGAAAACGTCGATTCAAGCTTATCAGACATTGCGTTATGAGAAATCGGATCGTATCGCTACTATAACCTTGAATCGACCTGACGTGCTTAACGCAGTAAATGAAACGATGGGTAAAGAGCTCCTTGATGCGCTACGTGACGCCGAACGGGATGATGAGGTTCATTGCGTCATCATGACGGGAAACGGGCGAGCCTTCTGTGCTGGAGAAGACCTTCAAGACCTACGCGGGCAGTACGAGAGGGGAGAGAACCCAAAACTCGGAGAGAGGCTTCTACATAAGTACAATCCTATCGTCCGCCAAATTCGCCGCATGCAGAAACCTGTAATCGCAGCCGTGAACGGCGTGGCGGCAGGAGGAGGAGCCGGAATAGCATACTCATGCGACATTCGAATCGCATCCGACAACGCCAAGTTCATACAAGCCTTCATCAGAGTTGGGCTCGCACCTGATTCAGGAACAAGCTTCTTCCTCCCAAGACTTGCGGGCTTTGCAAAGGCTTTGGAATTATCCCTCACCGGAGACGAGCTTACCAGCCGAGATGCGGAACGTGTCGGAATAGTCTCCAAGGTGGTCCCAAGCGAACAGCTGATGACGACAACGCGCGAGTTGGGAACGAAGTTAGCACAGGGGCCTCTGAAAGCGATTGGCCTTACAAAGCGGGCCCTCAACAAGTCAATCTCAAGTGATCTGGAAACAGTTTTGGAGTACGAGAGCTATCTGCAGGAGATAGCCGGCGCTACGGCTGACCATATCGAAGCGGTTAGAGCCTTCTTCGAGAAAAGGAAACCAATCTTCAAGGGACAGTGAATAGGAGCCTAGAACGGCGTAGCAATAGGCTCGTCCGCGCGAACGTCGACCTCTTCTCCTTCCAAGTCTATCTCATGGATGGCGGGGATTGGGATTCCCAATTTTTCCACTTGTTCCCTTCGCCTCTGTATCGCTTTCAACCAACCCTTGGACTTCTCTTGCATAGTAGGTACGCCTAACCCCGAGTTTCTAGCCATCCCTTCCATCTCCTGATCAACTTCGTCGAAGTCTTTCGGCAAATGCCAGAAAACAGGCATTGGCTTGTATAGAAGGGGAGATAGAAAGATGAAACCATGTTTCATCTGTCTAGTAATCATGAGTTTTTGGTCTTCTTTGAAATCTCTTGCCAGGTTCTCCAGTAAAGATAGCGTTCCTGCTAGATGGCGTGACTCGTCGACGGTAACGTTCTGGAAGGCTTCCTTGTAGAGTTTGATGTTCGAGAGTTCGCTTACCGTGTTGAAGATCAATTGCGCACCAATTTCGGCGAAGAAGAAACTTGAGAAGATTAATTCTAACGGGTATTTATCCCAGGCTTTCATGAAGCCGTTCCAGTACCGTCGCCCATTATCATACAACGCTAGAATATTCTTCAGAGCCCTCTTCTCAAAATCTGTCGTGGCATTGTACTTGTATGGAAAGTTCGGGCAGAGCTTATTGCAAGCTCGCCGGCAAACTTCGTCATGCCTACACTCATCAAACGTCACAGCCGCCAGGAACTTCTTCGTAGGGTCCTCCATGTCGGACATAGCTGCCTTTAGCATAGCCGTTCCAAATGCTCCGATTCCGGATTTTTCGAAAAGTGCCAATTTGGCCATCCAATAGGCCTGCGCGACTCGCTCTTTGAGATCCAGACCCGACGGGTCCAATGAATCCCATGCTAATGTGACAGGGCTCCAGTCTTGTACGAAAGATTGCTCATAGGTGCGAAGTAATTGCTGCGTCTTAATGGTCCAGTTCCCGGGGAATATGTTTGGTTCGCCCGAAGATGTTGACATGCAAACCATGCTAGGGGAAAACGGGAGGGCCTTTAAGTATCCGTAGAAAAGTAAGGGAAATTTCCGTTCAGTTCTGTAGCTCTATCCTTTTTCAATGATATACTTTCTTTTTCACGGAGCTCCTTGATGTTATGTACGATTGAGTTCCGTTCGAGATACCAAAAGCTCTCTCCAGGGCATGAAGTACGAAGCTAAAGGCTGCGAACGGCACGATGAGGATGAGAATGACGGCTAGAAGACCAAAGTCAACGTCGTTCTGTTTAAGCACTATTTGCATTCACCAAACCCAACCTCTTAGTCCCTCGTTTGATTCGGCCGATAATGCTAATTACGAATGAAGATGAGCGTGTGGCTAGGTGCACACAACTGTCTTCTCTCCAAGGGTTAAGCTTCGAAGAAGCCCCTCGGATGTTAGTAAAACCCCCGGGGCCCAAGTCGAAGGAACTCCTAGCGAAACAATCAGCACTCGAGACAAGAGCTGTGATTTACAGCAAGGCATTCCCCTTTGCCATTGACTCAGCCAAGGGTGCCACGATAAAAGACGTCGACGGGAACGTCTACATCGATTGGGTCAGCGGTATCAGCGTACTCAACCTAGGACACAACAACCCGGTTATCAGCGCAGCAGTGAAGGCGCAGATGGACCGTATCTGGCACGCGCTCGAGATTCCGACTGAAACCAGGATCGGCTTCCTGGAGAGAATGCATTCCATCCTACCCGGTAACCTTCGCGGACACGCGAAAATCCTGTTTACCGTTACAGGTGGAGACGCATGTGAAGCAGCAGTGAGTCTCGCTAGGTACGTAAGTGGGAAGAGAACAGTAGTCGCGTTCGAAGGAGCATACCACGGCGTCCACCAGGGCATCGTGGGCGCAACCGCTAGCCGGCAATACCTCTCTACTTCAGGTGCTGTGAGGTACGGTGTGTTTCACCTTCCATATCCTTACCCATACCGGTTCCCGCTCCCCGTCGAAAAGAAAGGTGACGAGGCGAAAGTTGTTCTGAGATACCTTGAACATCTGTTGACGGACTCCCATTCCGGCCTCGACGATACTGGCGCTATTTTGGTTGAACCCATTCAAGGTGAAGGAGGATACATTGTTCCCCCAAACGACTTCCTCCCCGGCCTGAGGGAAATCGCCGATAGGTTCCAGATTCCTTTGATAATTGACGAAGTGCAAACAGGGTTTGGAAGAACTGGACACTTTTGGGGATGTGAGCTGACAGACACCTCACCAGACATTATGTGTGTATCCAAATCAGTGGGGGCAGGTATTCCACTCTCGTTAATTGCATATCGTGACGAATACGACACCAATCTTCCCGAAGCCTTTCACCTCGGAACGTACAGGGCCAACCCGATAGCCTTGGCCGCAGGCTCTGCAAGCATCGATTTCATCCAACAAATGAATCTACTCAGCAGGGTGCAACAACTGGGAAAGAAAACCATCGCGCGGTTCGACCAGATTGCAAAGACGAGTAACAATATAGGAGAAGTGAGGGGGGCAGGCTTCATGATTGGTAATGAGTTCGTGAATTCAAAGGAAACAAAAGTACCTTCGAAAGACTTGGCCGTCAATCTGCGAAAAACGATGTTTGAGAAGGGGCTTCTAATGCACACATGTGGTCACTTTGGAAACGTACTTCGTTTCATGGCTCCGTTGATCATCAGCGAACAACTACTCGACAAAGGACTGGAAATATACGCCGCGGCCGTAAAGGCAAACTAAGCTTTCCAGTTTGCCCGGCGAATGACTTGTTCGCCCTAGTGCAGCGTACCACCGCCGTCCAAGACTATGGTCTGCCCATTTAGGAACGAGGAATCATCCGAACAAAGAAACGCGAGCGTCTTTGCTATCTCTTCGGGCCTTCCGAAACGTTTGACCAAGTTGTCACTCCGTTCCTTTCTCAACTCTTCCTGACTTAGTTCGCTCACCCATTCTGTTTCAACGTTTCCCAGGGCGATCGTGTTCACTCGAACATAGGGCGCGAGTTCGAACGCTAAGGCTTTTGTTAGGCCTAGGATAGCGGCCTTGGCAACAGTGAAAGCAAAACCTTTGTCGTGGCCGCCCAACGCTGGTGTCGAACTCACATTCACTATGACGCCGCTTTTCTGCTTTAGAAAATGCGGCGCAACGGCACGGGCGCAAAGGAAAGAACCGAAAAGATCCACGTTAATCGGCTTATAGAAATCCTCGGGCGTGAGTTCCATGAACCGTTTGTTCCATTCACCCCTGGCAGGGTAGCCGGCTAAGTTTAGTAGCACGTCAACCTTCCCAAACTCCTTGATAGCTCCGTCCACCATGCCTCGAACCTCACCTGGTGCATCTAAGACATTAGTGAAGTCTACGTGTGCAAGGATCGATTTCTTCCCCAAAGCGGCGAGCTGCTTCGCAACCGCTTCCACTTCATCTATCCTAGACATGTACTGCAAGACAACGTTCGCACCTTCACTTGCAAACTCAAGTGCCGCCGCCCGTCCGATCCCTCCGCTCGCTCCCGTGATGATGGCAACTTTGCCAGACAACCGCGACATTGCTAACGCCTCTAACTGCGCATGAACGCCATAAGACAGCTAAATGTCCCTCGTTCTGATCGATGGCCTTCTTTTCCGAACGTGTTTGTGCGGTTTCGGCAACAGGCTTATGTGCACGGGATTGGGAAAGTTAAGTTAAGAGAGGCCAAAACCTCGCCCACTATTGAGCAGCTCACTCGCTCCCACATGAGAATCCCGGTACTGGTCTATGAGCGAGTAAAGACCGCACAGTATTTGCGCTTCATCAAACGGCATAGAGAAAGGCTAGTTTTTGCTGGGCGATTGGATGTACTTGGAATATTGCTTGTCGGATTCACTGGCTATCTGTACGTCTCGGGGACTAAATACGGTTCCCTCGTGCTCAATGGACTATTGGAAATCTTGACGACCGCGAAATTAGATGACAGACTCTACCGGATAACAGACTGGCGGCAGAAGAAAGGCCAATTGATGGTTTACGTTTCTCGTAGGTTTGGTCCCTAGTTCCAGACCGGTTCGGAATGCGGAATCGTGTACGATAGGAGCCTGACTGAATTCGGTGAGATAGCCCTCGTTCCCACACGGAATAGTGGCCGAGAGAGCCGCCTTAGCCCCTGATGCCAAATGCTTTAAGCAATTAGCGCGGTACCGTCGAGAGGGCTTCGTGGTAGAAGAAAAACCGGAAGCAAGTAGCGACGAATTGGACGACGAGTATTTGCCAGCTTGCTGCCGCAATGGTGGAGCACACACTCACCCGGTATAGACGTTTGATATCGAACTGGTTATTTGCGTTAGACCTGATGCTCGTCTAGCGAAGTAGCGTTCGGTACAATAAGAGCGTAACACAGGTTTCCGTTCGCCAGTTTCGTAGAATTCAACTTCAGTTTCATTCCAATGTTGATCCGATCTTCAGGTACGGTTTTGTCTATCCAAGCGAAGACCTTCGGACCCTCGGGTAATTCTGCTAGTCCTAGGAGGTAGGGTGCCTGCTCTTTGAACATGGAAGGGGTCGCCTCCACCTTGGTGTATGTAATCAGCACGCAGTCTCCAGCAAGTTCCTTCCATTCAAAACTGCTCGAGAGGCATCTTACGCAGTGTGCTCGCGGAGGGAACTGAACACAACCACATTCTTTGCATTCGGTCCCGTAGATTTTTCCTTCCTGCAAATAATCTACGAATTTTGATATCCTAGTCTGAGTAGCGTAGGATACCCATCCAAACCTCTCAAAACCCAACTGCTCTAGACCTCTGGACTCGACATTACCTTGCCGTAAGAACTGTGCAAACAGCGTACATTCCGATTCCTCCAATGTTGTGAGCCAACCCTACTTTTGCTTTCGGAACTTGGTTGGGGCCGGCCTCGTTGCGTAGTTGTCTTACTGTCGAGATTATATGCGAAGCTCCGGTTGCTCCAACGGGGTGGCCTTTCGCCAACAATCCCCCATCCACATTTACAGGTATTTTTCCTCCGATGTAGGTTTGGCCGTCTGCGATGAACTTCCCGCCTTCGCCCTTTCCGCAGAATCCTAGGTCTTCGTAGTTGATGATCTCGGCTGAACTGAAACTATCATGCACTTCGGCAACATCAATATCACGGGGGGTTACCTTCGCCATCTTGTACGCTTGCCTTACAGCTTGAACGCTGCATTCGAAACTGGCAAATTCATTCCTGCTCGTTAGAGACATTGGGCTCGAGGCTAAGCCTAATCCTGTTATCCAGACGGGTGAATCGGTAATCTTTCGCGCCTTCTCTCCGCCCGCTAGAATAATGCATGCCGCGCCGTCTGCATTGGCGCAGCAGTCATAGAGTTTGAGGGGGCTTGCCACAACACGAGATTTCAAAACGTCCTCAACCGTGAGCTCTTTTTGGAACATAGCGTACGGGTTCTTCGCCCCATACTTGTGGTTCTTAACTGAGACCAGAGCGAACTGCTCTTCCGTCGTCCCATACCTGTTCATGTGGGCCCTCGCGTGCATCGCATAGTACGCCGGCATCGTCGGCCCAAATGGCGACTCCCACATGACATCACCCGACCTGCTCATCACATCCTGCACCTCAGCAGCGTCAAGCTCAGTCATCTTCTGAAAGCCGACGACCGCTACAACATCGTGCAAGCCAGCTTGAACCATGGACCAGCCGACCCTTACCCCCACGCCCGAAGAAGCACAGGCGGCCTCAACGTGAAACGTCGGAGTTGGGTTCAGACCTACATATTCAGCCATTATTCCAGCAGGAGAACGTTGCTTGTCGTAATGCGACCCTGAACAAACTATGAGCGTTGAAATATCCTTCCTAGCTAGGCCGGCGTCGGAGAGGGCTTCCTTGAATGCGTCGGCCACAAGTTCCCGGCTTGAAGAATCAGAAAGCTTACCGAATTTAGTCTGCCCGATGCCAACTATTCCCACTCTCATTAACTTCGCCTTCTCAAAGCTACTTTAGTCAGGCCTAAGTAGGTAACTTATTGAGTTATTCTGAGTTAGTCTCAAAAAGGCTAACAACCTCTACATAGCTTACTCTACCGGAAAGCTTGGAATAGGGCACCCTTGATAGTCACGGAAGAACAAGGAAAGCAACGAATCCTTGGAGCTCTAGCAGACGAGTATTCAAGGAAAATTCTCACAGCGACCATCGAGGATCCTATGAGCGCTCTCGAACTGAGCAAGAAGTATGAGATACCAATTACGACTGTTTACCGACGCATCGAGGAATTAGTCGAAGCTGGGCTTTTGGCTGCGGTCAAGTCAGGCCGCACAACCGATGGTAAGTGGTATGACCTGTATAGAAGCCTCCTAAGACGCATAGACGTAAGTTTCGAGAAAGGTGATGTTCGAATAGATGTAATAGTGAATGAGCACGTGGCGGACAGGTTCACCCGCATGTGGAGTTCGATTCCACCAATTTAGCGGAGAGAACGTGCTTGCTCGAATTTACAGAAGTATTCTGGATCGCATCTATTGTGAAGGTTATCGCCCTCTTCCTGGGAGCGTTTATTGTCTATCTAGCCTACAAGGGCTACAGGAGAAATGCGAGTAAGCCGTTGCTCTACGTTGCCCTAGGTTTTGGGCTTATAACGGCAGGCACGTTTCTCGAAGGATTAATGTTCGTGATGCTGGGCTCCGATATTCTTGAGGCAGTTGCGACAGGGACCGTGTTGACTGCTGTCGGTTTTGTCGCGATCATCTATTCGGTCTACGCTGTGAAATGAAGGCTGATTGAGTTCGTTCATGTCAGGTCCGAAGCGTAACCTATAGTCGAGGTTGGCACTACGATAGGTATCCAGCAAGACGCATACCGAAAAGGTGCAATGTGTACTCATTCTTCGCTTGCTAACTGGGTTCTTACGCAGATACATTCGTCTTGGTAGCGTCCGCAACTAGGGCATTTTGGCCTACCAGTTAATGCTTCTATGCGGGGATTGGTAATGAGGCCTTGCACTTCCTCGGGTAGATTGGGTTCGTAGAAGATTCGAAGAACCCAGCGGGTAAGGTCTTTCTCGGTGACGATGCCAACCAACCTATCATTCTCAACCACTGGAAGCCGCCTTACCCCTAGCTTGAGCATGAGTTCGAAAGTGCGCCAAATCTCCATGTTCGGTGTAGTCGTTTGCAGAGGCCTCGACATGAGGCTGCGCACCGGAAGCCTAAGCAGGCTGTCTCCACGTAGTGCAGCCCTAGTTACATCGCGTTCAGTGATGATTCCAACGGGCTTCTGTTTGTCCACAACGACTACGCTTCCAATATCAAACTTGACCATGAGCCGCAACGCTTCTTCCACTCGCTCGCTGATATCCACCGTGACGACCTTAGTCGTCATGATTTCAGAAAGAAACGCATGTTCCAGCTTGCTCATTGAAACCAAACAAATTTCGTAGCCGGGCGTATAATAGACGAGCCAACGATTACCAACAATGAGAACTGACCTCGGTTTGAATAGGCGTTTTACCATTGCATCCTTCACGATCGTCCAGCCAATTAATTGTAAATGCGGGTAGTCTCCGTTGGGCCTAAGCCTCTACAAAACGGTCGTCAAACCGGCCCTATTTCTAACACCCCCTGAAACGGCCCACGGTATTGCGAAATGGTTCTTCAAACGGCCGCTCATCTGGAAAATCTTGAGTTGGCGTATGCGTGTTCGGAACGACCAGTTAAGAGTGAATGTTGGGAACCTCGCATTACCTAACCCAGTGGGGCTCGCTGCGGGTTTCGATAAGAACTGCGAGATGTCCGAGGCGCTCTTCCACATAGGGTTTGGATACCTTACATTGGGTACGGTTACCCTGAAACCTCGGGAGGGTAACCCGAAGCCTAGAATGTGGCGATACCCGGAGAGGTCACTCGTCAACTCAATGGGATTACCCAACGAAGGCGTGCATGAGATTGCGGCCAAACTTTCAAAACGCAATCCCGACCTAGGGCCGACCATTGTTAGCATATCCGGGTTAAGCATTGACGAGTTTGTTGAATGCTACCGTGAAATTGAACCTCTGGCAGACGGAATCGAGTTGAACATTAGCACTCCGAACACGGTTGGCGTAAGAATCTTCCAGGAACCTGATGTACTCACGAAACTGCTAAGCGCGATTAGTAAGGTAAAGAGTAGCAAGAAACCGGTTTGGGTGAAGATTCCACCCTACTTTGACAATAAACAACGGGAAAACGTCCACAACCTGATTGACGCGTGTGTGAAGGCTTCTATCGACGGTATCACCGCAACTAACACGAAACTTATCGATGAACCTCGGGCCAGCATTGGGACGGGGGGCCTCAGCGGCCCATTAATTCTCCAAGATATGCTCAGAATAGTTGCAGACGTTTACAAGCACACAGGTGGAAAGGTCCCTATCAACGCCTGCGGTGGCATATCGTCGGGCCTTGACGCCTGGCGTGCATTGGAGGCCGGGGCATCTTCAGTCCAACTTCTCACTGGGCTAATCTATGAGGGCCCCGGCGTCGTCTCAAGGATTAATCGAGACATACTTCGAATGCTTGAGAGCTCGAAGCTGAGCTCGCTCAGTGAAGTAACAGGATCCGGCTTACGCTGAAACTCAAAGACAGAAACCATTCGAAGCCTTACTTAAGACGGCGAGCCCCCGCTCTCATGACCACCTTTGCCACCCATTAACCGGTCACGAAGCCCAGAATGGTACTCTGAAGACTTCATGAAGCAATTGCACCTCGATGACGAAGTAGAGCAGAGATGTGAATGGTCCTGCCTCCTCTGGTCCAAGGACCACTGGGCTGCCGAAGCCCAGAAGGCTCAGATAGTGCTGCAACAAGCCAAAGACCGCCTGACAAAGTCTTCAGGGACTGAGAATACCCTGAATTCGCTTTTCTTGGATTCTCAGTTCGCGAACACCATAGCGCAGGTCTACGCGAAACTATTTGGCACTGGGCAGTCCTGCAGCGTGAAGATCTTTGCCAATTGTCCTTTCATGGGACAACGCCAAGACTTGCTCAAGAGAGGCACCTTGGCCGGGGTTTTTGCTACGATACTTCACAAGGCCGCATCATACGCGATGCTTGATCGGCATCCACTCGATAGCGGCCTCATACACGAAGAGTATAGAGACGTTTACGGAATCGACCTAACAAACTTCATGGACTTGGAGAACTCCCTAACCGACGGCAGGTTCGGAAAATTGTATGAGAACGTGGTGAAGAAAGCTAGAGAGCTGGCGGGAATGGCACAAGAGCCTGCTCTTTGATAGTCACGCCGAACTTATTCTCTAACTCTACGACACCAACGACACCCGGGTCAACTCATATGTTGATACTCGTCGCACGCGAGAATATGCGTTCGAACTTCAGAGATGACAAGTGAACGGCTCGTCTCAAGGGTTCGACGTCAGGTTAATACAATAAGAATACTTGGCTTGCTCAAGGTGAGGTATGTTCTTTGGCCCAAGGACCGATAGCGGCTGTGGTTATGCAACTGAGTTTGAAATATGTGAAGGCAAGTCTACTCTACTTGATTGCCGGCGGAACACTACTTGTCCTGACATTCGCTCACATGTTGCCGTTTGATATGACGGCTTTCTATTTCATGCAACTATACGGCTTTGTTGCAATGATGATTTTCGGGCTATCGTACCTCTTCGTTCCTTCATTTGCCCATTCCTTCCTGCACAGCTTGCGCATGGCAAAAGCGCAATTCTGGCTGATGAACCTCGGCATCATCACGATGACCGTTTCATTTTCAGGTTTGATCCCATTCAACCTCAACATAAGATACCTCGTGGTCGGCTCCCTAATCGTTCTGGTTCTCGCTTTGTACCTACACGCATACAACCTGTGGCAGACAATGCGAGCCTGGAAAGGCTCGCCGGGTGAAAAACTCGCACGGGATGTTACCGCATCGAAACAATAGCCAAGAAATAAAGCGGACGAACAAAGGAATGGCAAATCAGTTTGGACGGCTGCTGGACAAATCCTTCATAATTCTTCTTGCAGGTCTCGCCTCAATTGCATCGTCATTATTCGCAATTCTCTACTTTTCGCCATTGCCCCAGGTCAGCGAACCAGTGGGCTTGGCGCTATTCATGACAGCTACCTGCCTGCTAGTCGCGGGGTACATGCTGGGAATTATAGCCCTCGCGTTCGTCGGGGTTTTCGCTTTGACTGAATTTTGGCAAAGAAGCAGAAAATAACCTAAGAGCCAACCAAGGAGCTTCTGTTAGTCTGTCTTTGAACAGAAGAAAGAAGAAGTGTTCAAATACCGTAGCTTGTTCTAGCGAGGAACAATTTCAGGCCGTGTAAAGGATGGCTGACGGCTGGTCCCCGCCCAAGAATGCGAAGATTTGGGGCCACTTATTCAACGAAGTGGTCCGCGCAAAGCACTGTATGATGTGCGGCGCATGCGTCGCCTCCTGCCCGATCAATGTCCTGAACGTGAATGTGAACGAGGAACCAGTCATCAAAGGGCCTTGTGCTGCTTGCCAAGTCTGCTACTATAGCTGCCCGAGGCTGGAGTTTCCGCTAGACGAAATCGAGTACTACCTGTTCGGCAGAACCCGGAAGCCCGAAGAAGAGTCACTGGGCATTTACAGGAACATTTACTCAGCAAGGGCTTTGGACGAGGAGATATGGCATGCAGGCCAAGATGGCGGCACCGTCATAGCACTCATGACCCATGCCCTTCAAATTGGGCTGATTAACTGCTTTGCAACATCGGACTTCACTAAATCCAACTCAGTCTTCGTTCTTGGCAACGGAATGGCACTCAAGACCGTGCCGGTTGTGGGTGATACTGCAGCCGACCTAATCCGCACGGCTGGGTCGAAATACACTCATGGCGGAGTGTTAGGAGTCTTGTCCGATGCAGCCGCATCATACCCCGACGGACGAGTTGGCCTAGTCGCACTCCCTTGCGAACTACAAGGGCTTTGGCGAATGTACACATCATTACAGGCCACAGTGAAATTTGGCGGCTCTTGGATCAGAGGTGGACGCCCAGTTCTAACAATTGGCCTATTCTGCTCGAAAGTATACACGCATGATCAACTTGTCACCGAATTCATCCAGAACAAACACGGGATAGACCCTGCGAAAATTACGAGGACAGTCGTGAAGAGGAACCGGTTCAAAGTCTACGTTGGAGCAGACTGCGTCCTCGACGTTCAAATCAAAGAACTTGAATCATACATGAGCCAACCGTGCCATTATTGCATCGACTACGTAGCGGAACTGGCTGACATTTCAGTGGGGGCGGTTGGTTCACCGGATGGATGGACTACAGTTATCGTACGTTCGGAACTGGGTCAGAAATTATTCGACAGCGCCGTCAAGGCCAGGGTCATCGAAGCTGCCCCGATAGAAAACGCTAAACCTACTGGGCTGCCGTTCGTTGTCAGGCTCTCCAGCAAGAAGAAACGGGAACGTAACGCCTACTACCTGAGGCGTGGGTTACGTGAAGGATTCCTAGAACAACGGAAACATGAATTGCTTCAGATCGCCCCGGCGCCGGAAGCCCAATGATTCGCCCCTAGGCTACGATGGGTTCTTTCCCCTTACGCCCGTAACCCAAGACCTACGAGGCGTTTAGGGTCACGCTCTTTATTCGTGTGTAGTGGCTGATTGCTTGTAGGCCGCTTTCGTACCCTATTCCGCTATCCTTGTAACCGCCAAACGGGGTCTGGGGGTACGCGACTAAGTAATCGTTTACTGCTACCACGCCCGCTTGAAGTTGGTTAACAAGCCGTTGGGCGAGTTTCAAGTTATTCGTCCACACGCCCGCGTACAGGCCGAACTGAGTATCGTTCGCCAAACTAGTGGGCCCAGCTCGGTTTTTTCGTCAAGGCCAGGCCCAATCTTCATGAGCTCCGTTTGCTTCCTTAGTTCGGCGAGGAATTTTTCGTATATCTCATCGTGAAGGAAAAGGCGAGATCCGGCCCAGCACATTTGTCCTGCGTTTGTGAAGATCGCGTACTTTGCCATTTGCACGGCCTTCTCGAAGTCCGCGTCAGGGAAAACTATGTTCGGGTTCTTGCCGCCTAACTCCAATAGCACCGGGGTCACATTTTTCGCTGCGGTTTCCATGATCTGGCGGCCTGTTTCTGTTGAGCCGGTGAATGTAACCCCGTCTATTCCTGGGTTGGAAACCAACTCCCTTCCGGCTACAGATCCCGAGCCGGTTATGACGTTCAGAACGCCGTCAGGAAGACCTGATTTCTTCGCGTATTCGGCAATTTTAAGCAGAGTCAATGGCGTTAGTTCCGCAGGTTTCGCCACAACCGTATTTCCCGCGGCGAGCGCTGGAGCAATACTCCTTGCGGCCAATGCTAGCGGATAATTCCAGGGTATGATGTGCGCTGTCACGCCGAGTGGCTCTCGGAGCGTGTAGGTTAACCTATTCGGCGTAACGGGAATCGTCTCGCCTTCAATTTTGTCCGCAGCTCCAGCCCAGTACTCGAAAGCCCGGACCGTCCAAGCTACATCACCCTTCGACTCTCGAATAGGTTTTCCTTGATTGAGGGTCTCAAGTTTGGAGAACTCGTCAAAATTCTGACGCATTAATGCGG
The DNA here is from genome assembly GCA_049586635.1 of Bathyarchaeia archaeon. GTDB lineage: Archaea > Thermoproteota > Bathyarchaeia > 40CM-2-53-6 > 40CM-2-53-6 > FEN-987. The sequence continues at coordinate 25,134 of JBAVCK010000164.1, read as the reverse complement.
CTACTTGCATCAGCAGCTTGCCGCGTTTCGTTTGTTCTATGTCCCGCCAGCTAGCGGCCTCGAACGCCTTGCGCGCCGCCTCTACGGCTTCGCGGACATCGTCCTTCGTAGCTTTCGGTACGTGGCCTATCGCATCCCCCGTCGCAGGGTTTCTTAGCTCAAACGTTTCCGCCGAGTTACCCGCGGTCCATTTTCCGTCCACAAAGAATTTTGAAGGTTCAACTTGAATGGTCAATTGTTATACAGACCTGTTACTGCGTGGTCCTGGACCGTAGATAATGCTTATGATGTTTGTTAGAAGCCCAAGGACTCGTTATGCTAGCTTGGAGTTTGCTTGTGCCACCAACTCGGCTAGACTGGTCTCCTTGCATAGCTCTGGCGGTAGACCACAAACGCATAACAGCGCCGAAATTATGTTCGCTTCATCATCTATCGTTTTTCTTATTTCCGATTCGATCTTCTTCAGTTCAGTTTCTGTTTGCCTAAATGTATGGCCTATGAAGATCTTAGGTGTGAACCCCGCACCAACCTGCATAAACCTGCCCCCAATCAGCAAGAATGGAATTTCCTTGTTTGAGTTGAATTTGCGCACCAGTTTCTCCTCAGTCTTCAGCAGCTTTTGAAGCGGTTTGAACTCTCTATCCTTGGTCTCGCGGGAGGCGAATTCGATGTGTGGGCTGTTGTACGAGGCTTTCGTGAAATCATAGGTTGGTAGGTTAAGAAACGGTTCGTCCCTAGCGGCGCTCATTGTCTGTTTCAGCCCGTCCCACTGCCCGAATTTCTGGAGCGCCCTAACTATAGCCCAGCGCTCAGCGGCACAGTATGGGCAGTATTCGGCGCCCATGAAGAAGACATAGATTTTCCCACCCCGCCTCATAGTGTCCTTAGAGGCTTCGACAAATTTTCCTAGAACCTTGACTTGCCTGCTCATTGCTTGCTTGCTCATTGCTCGGCCGCGCCCCCACGGCATATGAATGGTCATCATTTATTCCTACCTGTACCTTTCTACAAAAACTAGCTAACTCTTTCGCTCTCTATACTTTCAGGAAGCTAAAACGCGCTGGAGTAGCGGTTCATCACCCACAAAGGTGTCAAAGTCGTTCCCGAACCTGGTTGGTTGTATTGAACGGCCCGAAGCTCACTCGTGTCAAAGTCGGACAGTTTGACCCGTCGCACAATCTCGTTCGGTCCAGATTCAATGTTAACCTAACGAAGATACACACATACCGTTACTTTCAGCGTAGTCAAGGGTTATGCGATACCAATACCGCAGTCAGTTCAAGTCAGTCCTGGCAAAACAACTTCAGTCACAGATACGTCAGGACATAATCTCGTCCCTAAATTGTGATGTTCCAAGCTATCCTCCCGAAAAGGAATGGGGAGCTACTTGAGTTGTGCTGCTACCTCTTTTACTGCGCCCTCGAATATTTCTAGGCCGGCGTCGATTATTTCATGTGTAATGATTAGCGGCGGGGCAAAACGCATCGTCGACTTGCCCGCGGTTATGATTGCTAGGCCGCGTTTGAAGCATTTGTTCATGATATCAAGAATTTCTTGAGCGGCAGGTTCCTTCGTTTCCCGGTCCTTGACGAACTCTACGCCGACCATCAGCCCCTTGCCCCGCACGTCACCTATGATATCATACTTCTGTTGCATCTCTTTCAGGCGTTTCATCAGATAGGTTCCTTGGCGGGTTGCATTTTCCAGCAGTTTCTCTTCTTTTATGATCTCGATTACTTGCAGTCCAGCCGCGCATGCTATGGGGTTACCCCCGAACGTGTTCGCATGTGAACCTCCCTCCCAGTCCATTATTTCCTCCTTGGCAATTGTTGCGCCGATTGGGACGCCTGATGCGACCGCTTTAGCTGCGCTCACTATGTCTGGCGTTACGCCCCAATGTTCGATGGCGAACCATTTACCTGTCCGCCCCATACCCGACTGGATTTCATCATCCACTAGCAGAATATCGTACTTGTCAAGAATTTTCTTGAGGCGTTGGAAGTAGTCGTCGGGTGGGACCACGTACCCTCCTTCACCTTGGATGGCCTCAACGAACATGGCAGCCGTGTCTTCGGGAGGATGAAACTTCTTGAGGACCTCCTCTTCGATGAAGTCTACGCACCACATGTTACATTCAGGATAAGTGAGGCTAAAGGGACAGCGATAACAATACGGGTAGGGAACATGGGTAACTTCCTGCCCTAAGGGGAAGAAGTGCCGCCTCTGCACCGGCTTGCTTGCAGTGAGGCTCATTGTTGCGAAAGAACGGCCATGGAATGAGCCCGTGTACGCTAAGAAGAGCGGTTTCCGGGTGTGCCACCTTGCCATTTTCATCGCGGCCTCGTTCGCTTCCGCGCCGCTATTCGAAAAGAAGACCTTCTTTCGGAACATTCCAGGTGTAATTTTAGTAAGTTGTTCAGCTAGGTCAACGATTGGCTTGTAGTAGAAATCGGTCCACGAATAGTGAATCAGCTTCTCAGCTTGATCCTTAATCGCTTTAACAACTCGAGGATGGCAATGGCCAACGTTGAGGACCACTAAACCCGAATTGAAGTCCACATACTCATTCCCGTCCACATCCTTGACAAAGCAGCCGGACCCGGATTCTGCGACGAGCGGGTACCATCTAACAACCGAATGCGATAGAATGTTCGCGTCCTTCTCGAGAAGTTCACGTGCCTTCGGCCCAGGTGGTGTGACTACGATTCTTGGTTTTTCGAGCTTCGCTACCAAGGTTAATGCCTCGAACTTGACGGCGCCTTGCCCCAGAATTGTAAAAGTCTTCCGCCCATGTGTCGGAAGTGCAACTTAACCCACACAACGCACTTTCGGAGTGCTATGCCTGAAGTGTGACCTCAGAACTCTCAGACATCTTGAGTTCATGCCATCTTCGGTCAAACCGCACTTTTCTCATAGATCTGATTCGCATGAAGTCACGTGTTTCCCTGGCGACTTCTTCGACCTTAAAGTCGATGATCCCGTCAACCGCTGCTTCGAGTTGCTTGTACGCCCAGTTGCTATGAATTCCTGCCATGAAACCAATTAGTTGGGTTATTTGTCTCGGTTTGCTCATGGGAATGGGCCTGGTTAGGTACAATTCGACCCAGTTCCTCTCATCGTTGAACCTATCAAGAACTGAACTGTTATCGGCTATTACGAGGAATTCAGGAGCAGCTGATTCGACCATCGCGTCTCTTGCTATCCAAAGGCTCAGGTCGGCGACCCTTAACGATTCAGGAGCGAACCTTTCCTTGGATTTCTGTCCTACCGATGCTGCGTAGAAGTCAGTAATCCATAACCGGTCCTTCTGTTCAAGATCATCAACAGCAAGCCCGAGTTGTCGGAGTTGAGAGCGGACATCTTCCGGTGGCTGGGATTGGGCAATGTAGCTAACACTACCACCGGTCCTCAACCATCCTGCCGCAATGGTGAGGGATGCGTTGTACCATTGTGATGCGGGGTCGAATTCGACGATGATGTTGGTTCCCGGGGGGATGGGGGCTTGTGTCAAATCTTCAACTAATTCAAGCCGCGGCAACTCAAGTGCCCGCTAGTGTGACTATGCGCTTGATCAGATCATTTTGCGGATCTGTTCTAGGTTTTTCAGGAAGCCTTCCTCAGTTTGGCTGTCAGCTGAGAACGTTGGGTCAATTATCAATTCGTCAGGCTTGGCGTCCTTCACTGCACGAATGTCTTCCTTGAGCTGGTCTAGGCTGCCGGAAAAGAAGCTTCGTTCTTTCCCAATGGGTTCGGGTCTAACGTCAATGTTGTATCGAGCTACTACTTTGAAGTGGGCTGGGTCGCGGCCAGCGCCCTTAATCATGTCCTTGATCTGGGCTGACATCGACTTCAACTGGTCAACCGAAACTCCAACGGGCATCCACCCGTCGGCGAAAGTTGCTGCACGTTTCATTGCCAAAGGGGCGAACGCCGCCATGTAAATGGGGGGATGTGGTTTCTGCACCGGCTTGGGTTGGATTACGGATTTGGGAAGCTGGAAGTATTTTCCATGAAATTCAGCTGGGTCCGTTGTCCAAATAGCCTTGAGGACTTTCAAGAATTCGTCTGCGCGTTTCCCCCGCCCTTTCAGCGATGAGCCTATCGCATCATGTTCGTCCTTCGACCAACCGAGGCCGAACCCGACCTTTAGCCTTCCATTCGAGACTTGGTCCAGTGTGGTTAACCGTCGGGCGAGCAAAACTGGATTATAGAATGGAATGTCGAGAACGCTCGTGCCTAAGGAGACGCGGTTTGTGTGCGCGGCAGCAAAGGTCAAAGTTTCAATTGGGTCGAAAACTCGTTTGTAGACTTCAGGAATCGGCCCCCCGTAGTACGATGTCTGAGGGTTCACAGGCCATAGGAGGCGTTCAGTTACCCAGAGCCCATCATAACCCAATTCCTCTGCACGCTTCGCGACTTTGACAATTGTGCGCGGGCCTGCAACAGGCCCAATTTGAGGAAGAAAGAACCCTGTTCTCATTTGTATTCGTCCTACGCAGAACTCTCAGCCAATCTATAAATCGATTGCAACGAAGAACCTATGATTCTTGAAACAAGTCGGCTCATCAGCCATACGAACCCAGCATGGCTCCAGGTTGTCGGGGTCTTGGAAAATAAGGGCGGGTAGGAGCACCGGTGTCATTGTTCAGTTTCTATGGTCGGTAGACGGCCACTGGGGGATGCTCGAACCCGAAAAGGTAGTCCGCCACATGGTAGTATTCCCTGCCTCCGATATTGCATTCCACTTCAATTCACCTCCTCAAATCGATTACAGCATGATTCGGAGCACCGCACACTTGACCATGATTGGAACGAATCTACCGTAGGTGTGGATGTTCCACCTGGTAGAAACCTAGTTTTTTCATCGACGACTGAAACACCCGTGGATTATTTACCCGCTTAAACGAACATTGTGCTGAATGATTCATTCACAACTGCTTTTATTCCGTAAGGCTTGGCTTCGCGTTTGAGAGGTGTTTGATATGACTCCAGTCGGTCTATTGTTCCTCGGCTTGGTGATTAGAACTGTCTTTGCAGCCGCGATTGTTGTAATAGTCGTTTGGCTTCTTCTGAAGGTCGGCAGACTAGCAGACGCCTACACGGAAAAAATAAAAGCCCAAGCAAGCCGGACAACGAAGTAAAAGGTCCTGTGATCCAAGAATGACGTTCTGTTCCCAATGCGGCAGCCGCATACCCGAAGAAGGGCAAAGGTGCCCGAGCTGCGGTACCGCCGTTTCCACAACTTCCCAAGGCCCACAGGCTGCTGGGGCTCAAAGCACTGATGAGATTATTGCGGAAACTCCACCGGAAGAAGTAAAACAGGTTAATTCAGTTATTCCACTTGTTGACAGCGAAACGATCCTGTGGCATCGAGAATCCACTCGTGGCCTAATCCACAAAGAGGTTACCATGGAGGAAGCGGTAACTAACAAGCGCGCCCTGAAATATGATGTTGAAAACAAACGGGTTGTTGCCCAAATCGGAATTAACCATTGGCCTGAAGTCGTCATTATGAACGTGCACAGGGTTAACGATTCGCTCGGGGGAGGAGTTTTCCTGACACCACGCATGTTTGGCCTCCCTGGCCTTGGGGGATTCGGCGTATACGGGGGACCGAGACGGGGTAACTTGAAAGTTTTCGGCGACGTCTCCTTCATGAACGAAGGAAAAGTTGTGTTGACCTTTGAGAATGTGAAGGATCCGCAAGGGGTTAGGCAATTGGTTGAGGCCTTGAAACGTGAACAGGGCTTCCGCGGGCCGTGGCCTGCGAGGCCGTGGTTAGGCCGCCGCGTAAGACCGCAACAGCCCTAACCCGGCACCAAATTCTATGGTGGTTCTCCTCTATTGATAAGCGGCCTTTATCGCGTCGGCTACATAGTCGACCAGCTGCTTATCCGACCTTTCAACAAAAAATCCTTTACATATCTCGAAATCATTGAGCGGCTGGGTTGACTGGGCGTTGAGTTCGCAGATCCGGTTAGCACCGTTTCAAACCTTCTTCATCGCAGTACTAGTGTCCATGTTGCTTTTTGTTGCTGTCACCTCCAACGTTACGGCTTTGGCGCAGACTACCCAAACGGCGACTACGAGGAATGTCCTCATTGAATGGACGAAGAATCTCAGCGGTCAGGACAGGTTCTATCCGGATTTCATCATTGTGAACCAAGGCGACACAGTTGCCCTCACATTCATCAACAATGACACAGTGGTTCATGATTTTGTTATAGGACCGCCCTACAACATTGTGGTTAATGCTTCCGTCCCCGGCCTGCATGATGATGTGACAGGCCAACTAATCACAACACCTGCCACACGCAACTCTCCCGGCGTCGTGGTTTCAGGCACGCCAGGCAATGTTTCAGCCACTTACTCCTTTGTGGCAAATTACGCTGGTATCTTCGAATACGTGTGTACGTACCACGTTCAAGTCGGCATGATTGGTTACTTGGTCGTGCTCGCACCAAATACTTCAAGCATAACCCAACCAACCGCCCCTAACCAGACGGTGCCGCAAAGCTCAACCACGATCCTCGTGAGCATCGACCCCGGCGCGAGTACAAACGTTAACTCACCAGGCTATACGCCTGCGGATTTGACGGTCGTCATCGGGGTCAATAACACGGTGAAGTGGACCAACAATGACGCCATGCCGCACACAGTAACTGCGAGAGATGCTAGTTTTGATTCGGGGAATATGAATCCCGGCGCCACATATGTCTACACCTTCACCAGGCCAGGCGTGTACCAGTACATTTGCACATACCATGGTTGGATGCATGGTACTGTGAATGTTGTGACTGAAACGATCGGGCTAGAATCTGGGGAACACGGGGAATTCACAGGCGTCTTAACCGCGTACGAGGTCTATGGAATCGTGGGCTTTGGAATAGTCGCCTTGTTAGCCATCATGATGGTTCTTGGGAGAACGAAACGACCGGGCGAGCAGACCACAGCCGCTTAGATTCGGAGTCCTAGCAATATCGCAATTCCCAATCCTATAATCACGCAATTTCCGACTGCGAATGTTGCTAATTGTAGCTTTGCTGAGAGGTGTTTGTGCGCTACACCGCTAATTGCTGCTAAGAGGCTTTGCCAGGACAAAGAAGCAAGGAACGCTCCAAAGATGAAGGGGATTGCGCTCAAAGGAGATGGAGAAAAACCCTGCATTCCCAGGATCAAAGTTGTGAAGTAGGTTATTGTGACGGGGTTGAGGAGAGTTAGTCCCAGAATCATGCCGTAGGCTTGTGGACAGCTCGTAGCTCTAAGCCTGGGTTTGTGAGCACGGTCGGACCTATCCCTTCGATGGTACAGCAGCCACGCACCCATACCGACCAAGCCTATCCCGCTTCCGATGCGCAAAATGAATGCGAACGGCGCTAGAACTGAGATTATTAGTGTCCCCGCGAGGGCGGCGACCGTCGCGTAAATCAAATCCGCTGAGGCAGCACCAGCCCCCGCGCTTAACGCAACCCTAAACCCGCGACGAAATCCTAGCTCAAGGATCAGAACGGCAATTGGTCCTACTGGAATCGCTATGCCGTAACCTGCGACAACACCATTCAGAAAAACGTCGAGCGACGAACCGACCATTGGCTGTTCACAGAAGCAGTGAGAGAGTTCAGCCTAGGCTTTTCCTGTAGAGTTCTTGGCAGTGCTCGATGATTTTCTTGGCTGCTTCGGATTTTTCCCATCCCAACACTTTGACCTGTTTTCCTTCCAAGACCTTGTACGTCTCGAATAGGTACGCGATTTCTTTGAGAATATGCTCTGGCAAGGTGTCCAAATCGTGATATTCAGCGTACCGGGGGTCACTGGTAGGAACAGCTAGGATCTTGTCGTCTCTTTTGTTGCCATCTAGCATTCGAAGGAGGCCGACGGGCCTTGCTGACATAATGCATCCTGGAAAAGTAGGGTTCGTTACCAATACGAGGATATCAAGCGGGTCTCCATCTTCATCGAGAGTTCGTGGTATGAAACCGTAATCGCCGGGAAAATGCACGGCCGAGAACAATACGCGATCGAGCACAATGGCTTTCTTTTTCACATCGTATTCGTATTTGTTCTCAGTTCCTTTCGGGCTTTCTACGACCGCGTACACAACGTTCGGCGGGTCAGGCCCGGTTTCTAAATCACGAAGAAAATCCAATTGCTCACACCCTCCTTGGAATAAACAAACGCGTCCCTTATGGGGCTTACATGCTTAGGCAGAACTGTACTTATGGTAGCGCGAAAACCTCAGCCTAGTCAGACTGCCTCTTCCGCTTGGACCGGTTCTTCCTCTTCGTAGTCTTCTTCTTCGCCTTCGCGGGAGAGGGTGATCTCTATGGTTGAAATGTTTCCTCTAGTGCCGTCGAAGCGGGTGACATCCTCCGACCCCAAGTTTATGCTCACGATTTTAGCGTCCTTTAGGAAGCTGCGCTTCAACATTTGGACGGTATCGATGGCCTTCTCTATCGCCTGGCCCCTAGCCCTAACCATAACGTCCCCGTTTCCAGAGTTGAAGAGGGTGACGCATGCGGTAACGTAGTTCATGATGGGTTTCTTGCCGATTCGGACAAGGTTTGGTTGTTCGCTCATCGTTCTTACCATAGTTTGATTTTGTTGAATTACTTGTGAGGAATGTTGGTGTTAAGGGATTTTCAGATGGTGAGGTTGTTCCATCGGTTATCTATACTTAAATGTCGTGCATCTGCGTCAGGCACTATTCAGCCGCCGATTGTATGCATAGGTCGGACATGCTCAAGGTTATGGAACTTCTTGAGCAACGTTTCCACTCCCGGAGCTTTCCGGAGGACGGAGTCGCGCATGAAATCTAATATTGCCTCATCGGAGGCCCCGTTTCTAAGGAGAGGCCTAAGGTCGAAGCCTGCCTTATCGAAGAGGCATGGAACGATTTTCCCATCTGCAGATAGCCGCATCCTATCGCAGTCCGAGCAAAAGGGTTCAGTTATCGAAGTAATTACGCCAATCTCGCCCGGACCGTCTTTAAACCGGTAGATCTTCGCTGTGCTTCCCGTTTCTCGCGGGACGGGCTCAAGTTCATAGTGCTCTTGAACGCGTTGGATTATCTCCTTTCCGCCTACAACTTTTTCCAATCCCCAGAGGCGTTGCCCGTCGAAGGGCATGTATTCGATGAAGCGGACTGTGACGTCGCCAGCCCGAGCAAGCGAGGCTAGGTCGCCTACTTCGTCCTCGTTGCAGCCCCGGATGATTACGGCATTTATTTTCAGCGGATTGAACCCGTTCTCCTTAGCCGCCCTAATCCCATCTACCACCTTGCGGAAGACTCCGCCGCCTGTGATTTGACTGAATCGTTCGGGCTTGAGGCTGTGGAGGCTTACGGTTACGCCCTTCAACCCAGCTTTCCTTAGCGCTGCAGCCTTTTCGGCTAGGAGGAACCCGTTGGTCGTCATGCTCAGCGAACTGATTCCTGGGACACGTGCGAGCATTTCAACGAGCTTCTCAATGTCCCGCCGCATCAGTGGCTCTCCGCCGCTAAGGCGGACCTTTTCCACCCCTAATTCTGCGAAGAGTGACACGACGCGTTCAATCTCCTCGTACCTAAGTATTTCATTTCTAGGCAGCCAGACGGGCGTTTTGGGCATGCAGAATTGGCAGCGGAAATTGCAGCGATCCGTAACGGATATGCGAAGCTTGCGCGCAACGCGCCCAAAAGAGTCTGTTAGGGGAACCACGTAACCTACGCCGTCGTTTAATCAGAATACTGGGAAGGAGTCATTTAAGCGATTTCCATGTTCCACAAAACCTGACGGCCCATAACTACTATTTCTTTCGCCTGTATAGAACGGCCAAGGTGACCATGAATAGAATGGCGACCACGATGACTAACTCGTATGGTAGATCGCTAGATAGAATCAAAGCCGAAATGTTTTCGCTTGAAATCGTCGTTGCGAACAGGGTTGGAGCTGACCCTGTTGAAGCGAAAGTGGAGGTACTCGTCACAGTTGTTGGCGACGCCACAGTCTGCGAATTGATTTGAACTGCAGAACTATTGGTTGTCGTGGCTTCGGTTGGGGGAACCACTGAGAGGTGGAACCATGACATGTAATGTCCCACTATTTGCCCGCTAATCAAAACCATGTAAGCGGTGGCGTAGATGATATTCGGGTCGCCAATTTGAGGTGCTGTAATTGTGTTGGTGACGTAGGTCACAGGAGAATCTACCCAGCTATAGCTAGATGATATGAGATTATGGTGAAAGTCAGAGAGGTCAACACGGGCAACCACCGGACCGACATCACAGGAAAACAATGCAACTGTTGTAGTGACAGTAAATGCCTGGTGCGCCGGGACCGTTTCGGGGTAATCAAATTTGAGGTAACTGATCTCGCAAAAGTTTATGGCCTGCGCATATGCGGAGGCGGCGTTCCCAAACACGAGTAGTAAACACAGCAAGAAGAGGGCGTAGCGTGAATGTGGCATGGTCGTAGCGACTATGCAACATCATAATTCGCAATAAAACCGTTTTCTTGGCACGAGGTTTTATCTTTACGAAACGCAGTGGAGGGGAGAACTTTGGATAAGGATGATTCGGCTAGGGAACGGTGGAAGAGGCTCGGGTTTCGGAACGTTGTTAGGCTTGGGTACGTTAGCCTCTTCACTGACATATCCACCGAGATGATTCTAGGCGTCCTGCCAGTCAACTTCATCATTGAGCAGCTCGGCGCAACCCCAGCCATACTAGGTTTGATTGAAGGCTCCGCTGAGGCCGCCAACAACGTATTCAGAATCTTCGCCGGCGTTCTAACCGACAAGATCGGCAAGCGTAAGCCAATCGTTATGATCGGTTATGGGCTCTCCACACTCGCCAAACCGCTCTTCGCAATCACCAACTCGTGGGGTCAGGCGTTTGCCGTGCGAGTTGTTGACAGGGCTGGGAAAGGGACGAGAACAACGCCGAGAGACGCGCTCATCAGTGACTCGATTCCTAAGTCACAAGCTGGGAAAGGTTTCGGCCTGCATGGTTCGCTGGACCAAGTGGGAGCGGTCTTGGGCCCTCTCTTGGCATTCGTGCTGCTTCCCTTGATAGGGCTGCGAAATTTGTTTTGGATTTCCTTCATTCCAGGCACCGTTTCCATAATCATTCTTCTGTTCTTTGTGGCCGATGCGCGGGCACGGCCTAGGCGGTGGAATCTGTTCAAGAATGCTCGGGCTGTTTTGACGCGAGATTTCGTCTTACTGCTCGTGGTCTTAGAAATCTTCGCAGTAGGCGCCTACAACTTCTCCTTCATTCTATTGGACGCTCGGGCGCTCGGTGTACAAGGAAATTTCATTGCATTAGTGTACACCCTCCTGAATCTGGCGACGGTGATAATATCATTTCCCGCCGGGATCCTTGCGGATAGGGTCGGGAAACTTCCCGTGCTCCTCCTAAGCTTCCTAGTTTTCATGGGCACGTCGCTGGCCGGCGTGCTTCTTTCCGGATATTGGGTCTTTGGCTTCTTGATCGGCGTCTTCTATGGGTGCTACCTCTCAATCTCTGATACCGTGCAGCGGGCTATGATCCCCGACTTTACCCGGCCAGAGCTCAAGGGCACAGCCTATGCCTTCTATTACACAATCATCGCCATCGGCTCCCTCATCGCGAATTCGGTCTTCGGTGCTCTATGGACGAGTATCGGTTCGGGGGCGGCTTTCAGCTTCAGCATCGCAACCTCCGCGGTCGCCGCTGTCGCATTGGTGATGTTCACTTTTAGAGGAAGAATACTAGGAAACAAGGGAAGGTGACCTTGGATGGGTTCGTCGGACGATGGCATGGTCCTGTTCGTCTGTGTGGAAAACACTTTTCGAAGCGTCATGAGCGAGGCCCTCTTCAACGCCCGAGCACCCAAAGGTTGGCACGCCGAAAGCGCAGGCGTGCAACCTGCCGAAGTCATCAACCCAATCGTCGCTGAACTTGTAGGCGAGATAGGGATTGGGGTCGGCCCTAAGAAGCCTAGGCTTGTGTCACCTGAACTGGTCGCTAGCGCTTGGCGCGTTATCACGTTCGGTTGCGCGGATCGCTGCCCGATAGGTGCGAAAGAGAAATCTGAGGATTGGCCTATTCCTGGATCTACTGGAAAGAGCCCTCAGGAGCTACGTGCGATTCGAGATGAACTACAACGACGCATTACGGGTTTGATTGAGAGAATTGAACGGACACCACGTTCCCCAGCTCGATAACTCATGATGCGTCTGCTCGCTCAAACAATATATTGAGCGCGGCTACCGTATCCGTGTAAAGCAATGCCCCGAAAGTTGCCGTCCTCATATTTGCGGAAGTTGAACGAGGAGCAAAAGAGAGCCAAAGAAATCGCTGCCAAACAAGCGGCGAAGAAACCTCAGCCAGTGGATCCGGATTCGGGGAAGCTGAAGGGTTTCACGATGGTTTGCCAAACCTGTGGCAGCCGAGCTCGGTTCACGGTCGATAAATTCGGGTATGCAACCTGCAGTAACTGCAGAGCCATAGCGAGCTATAGACTCGGTCACCTAGCATAGCGTAACCCAGTAAGGGATAATCAGGAAACTGTCGTAGGTTCTAGGGCTTCCAGTTTTGAATCATTGAGATGAAGGTCAAATACTTCTTCGAATTCGTTTCGTAATTCCTTCTTGACTAGGTGGAGGTCGACATCTTCGCCAAGTAACGCTTTCATCGATGTCATTGTTGAGCCGGGGAACCCGCATGGGGTTATCATCTGGAAATAGCTAAGGTCCGTGTTGACATTGAGTGCGAACCCATGGAAGCTCACCCAGTTCCGAACCGCTGCCCCGATTGAGGCAATTTTCTTCTTTCCAACCCAGACGCCTGTTTGTACCCCGCGCTCTGCGGTTATTCCGAACTTGGCTACGGTTCGGATTAGGGTCTCCTCAAGGTTCCTGAGGAAAACATGAATGTCCCGGTGGCTTGCGTTCAAGTCGAGGATGGGGTATCCGACCAACTGGCCCGGGCCATGGTAAGTCCATTGGCCGCCCCGCTCTATTCTGAAAACTGGGATACCCTCAATGGCGGCTGGGACTTCGCCTACAACTGCCTTGCCTACCGTGAAAACGTGTGGGTGCTCCACCAATACCAGCGTGTCGGGTATGGATTTCTTTACCCGAAGTTCGTGTAACTTGCGTTGCAGATTCCAGGTTTCCGCGTAATCCCGCAAACCTAGGTCTAGGAGAGTCGCTTCGGTTGGTTTGGGCATTAGAAGTGAACCAGCCAAGATTGAGTCATGTCAAGTAGCGTGTTGAAGGGCGTTGCGTCGAATCAACTAGAGGTACCGTGCCTTTTCCAATATGTCACGATGACCCCGCGCAAGCTTCATTTTACGAATCTTAGTGGGTGGGAGATAGCGCATCTCCGACCACCAAGGCCTCATCTTGGGTAATTGTCGGGCACTCATCTCGTATACGAAGCAAATATCCCAGTGGTGCAATTGCCTCCCGGACCGCTTGTACGCGGGATGCCCGGGTCTCTGCGGCCTAACATGAGATTGCACCATTACGAACCGAGGTTTTCCCTTAAGCCCGGCCCATTCGTGGGCGACACGGCTTGCGGCATGGTCGGGTGACTCTTCCATCAGAAGATGGGTAGCGGGCAACAACCATGCGCCCTCTTTCTCAATCTCAGCCGCATTGCGTTTCGGAAAACCGCCTTTTTCAGGCCAAGCGTCATGCGCCCTCGGTCGGCCGAGAAGTATTGAATCGCCCTTGCGGGCGACGATGAAAACGGAAAGGCACAAACCTGCTCGAGGAGTATGCGTCATCCAAGACGGATTTCGAGACCCTATTCGCGCCCATCGCACATCTACAGGCCGCATATGAATTCCTTCAGTGGTTATTTCTGTAGAATATGAATTGCTTTTCCTTTTGCGGCCTCTGAGGCTTCCATGATGCTTTCCGGCAAGGTTGGGTGTGGGTGTACAGTAAGCCCGATGTCTTCTAAGGTTGCGCCCATCTCAATAGCTAGCGCAGCTTCGCCGATCATATCAGATGCCTCAGCACCAACAATATGAACACCTAGAACAACGTCTGAACTCTTATCCGCAACTATCTTCACGAAACCCTCCGTCTCTCCGGCGAGCAGGGCTCGTCCAAGGGCTGTGAACGGAAACCTGCCAACGATCGGATCATACCCCTTCTCTTTTGCTTGAACTTCCGTAAGCCCGACCGTTGCGATTTCTGGATCGGTGAATATTACCCCCGCAATCGCGCGAAAGTCTGCTTCACTGTTCAGGCCTGCGATGACTTCGGCCGCGACAATGCCCTCTTTCGAAGCTTTGTGCGCGAGCATTGGAGGGCCGACTATGTCGCCTATGGCGTAGATGCCGTGCACGTTGGTCTGCATTTTCTTGTCGACCTGAATGAAACCATTGGCATCCGTCTTCACCCCAGTTGTCTCTAATCCGATCTGATCACTGTTAGGGCGTCTTCCGACTGTGACGAGGACTTTGTCAGCATCGTACGCTGCTTCCTTCCCGTCCTCTAATTCAGCGTAAACCTTCCCGCTTCGAAATTCCTTCGCTTTCGATTTTACATGGTAGTCCACGCCAAGTTTGCGAAGGGACCGTTCAACGACTCTGACTAGGCTTATGTCGGTGCCCGGCAGAAGTTGCTCCAGCATTTCTATAATCGTAACCTTGCTTCCCAGTTGAGCGTACATAGTTCCCATCTCTAAACCCGTGACACCCCCGCCGATTATTACGAGGTTTTTTGGAATCTCTTGAAAGGAAAGGGCTTCGGTTGAACTGATTATATGGGTTCCGTCAAACCTGAATGTAGGAAGGTCGTAGTACCGTGAACCAGCAGCAATCACGACGTTCTTAGTTTCTAAGCTCTCAGTTCCAGTGGCAGTCTTCACTTCAAGTTGCGTAGGCCCTTTGAAGGTGCCTACTCCCTTCATGATTTTGACGTTGTACCCTTTGCATAGGTATTCAACGCCCGAGGTTAGCTTGTCGACTACGCTCTGCTTCCAGGCTTGGACCTTAGGAAAATCAACCTTGAGCCCCGACACTTCAAGGCCGATCTGTTTGGCGGCTTCGATCCTTTTCTTGAGCTTAGCTACGCGGATGAGCGCTTTGGAGGGTATGCAACCTATGTTTACGCAAACCCCACCAAGCTGACCCTTTTCGATTAGAATTGTTTCCTTTCCGAGTTGGCCTAGCCTGATAGCGGCCACGTACCCGCCGGGGCCTGCTCCGAGTACTACGGCTTCCGCTTTCTGCACCATTTCAATTCACAATTCTGTATTTACTTTGCCGAGTCTGTCATGGTATTGAAGTCTCCATATTTAGTTCACCTTCTTCAGATTAGCGCCGGGAAATTCTACTGTAAGCAAGTCCAACGGCGGCAATCACGAGAGTTACGGATATGAGAACTCCTACGAAGGGGAGGATAGCGAGTGAAATAGCTAGGGAAATCCATGGAAGAATTTTGCTTCTCCTACCTCCTCGGAGCAGCTTTACACCGGCAACAGAACCGACGACATAAATTACGACCGCAGCTCCGCTCGGAATAAGAAGCGCAGTCTCAAGGTCCACATTCAGGAAATAGAACGCTGCAATGACGGCGAGTGCAAGTCCCGAGAGGACGACGAGTGAACGGCTTGGTGCTCCTGTTCTCTTGTCAAGATATACCAGAAACTTCGGAAAGCCACCATCCCTTGCAACTGAGTAAATGACTCTTGACATGCCGGTCATGTAGGCGTTTACTGTGCCGAATATGATGAAGACTGCGAATATGGCCGTACCCAGGGCGCCATAGATTCCAAGGACGTTTGAAAGTATAGCCGCAAATGGCGCCACGCTCCCTCCCGCCTTGTAAGCGAGTGTACCCACGGTCATGAACGCGACTGAAACGTATAGCGCGCTAACTATGACTACGCTAAGCAAAATGCTCCGGTGGAAATCCCGCTTCGGGTTCTCAAACTCCTCCGCCACGTTCGACACGTTCTCATACCCAAGGTACGACCAGAAAATTAGAGCGGCAGAAACCCCTATCGGAATGAGGCCGTTGGGGAGAAAAGGAGAGAAGTTGCTCAAGCTCACTGAACGGAACGATGCGACCACGGTCGCTAGTAACAGCGTTACTATCGAAACCAACACTGCCAGCTGAATCTTGTTGCTTACCACTATCCCCCTGTAATTAATCGAGAAAGCAGCGAAGATTATCAAGCCCGCGACTATGAAAATCTCCAGCCTGTTCATGGGAAATGCGAATGCCAAGTAAGAAGCAGCGATCAGTGTCACGGCTGGGGCCCCGGTGATGTACCACACTGCGAATAACCAGCCGGTCATGGAAGCAATGCTGTGTCCGAGGCTCTCTTTCGCGAATGAATAAACTCCGCCTGACTCAGGCCTGCGGGCAGAGAGGGATGCAAAGGTGTAGGCAAAGGGATAGCTGGCTAATGAAAGGATAATCCATGCAACGAGTGAACCGGGCCCCGCGATCTTCGCCGCAAGCCCGGGGAGCACGAGAACACCTGAACCCAGGACCGAGGTGACGTACAACGCGACCGCGTACCGGAGCGTAATAGCCTTGCGAAAGCCCTTATCCGAATCCTGGATGTTCAAACATTGACGAAGAGAAAATGCCCTCATTAAAGCGTTGCACAGGCTTGTGACTTCTCCTAGAAATCACATGACACAAAGAACACTCAGGCAAAACTCCTATCCCCTGAGAAGGCGACCTATCACGTGAACCGGCTTGGCGCATGCAACCGTTTCGATCTGCCTTAGACTTTCTTTAGTGACCGCGCAGAGGAGTACGGTAGCGGGCCCGGCTGATTTTTTCAAGTCAACATCTGGTGATTTCTCCAGCCTCACCAATAGTCTAGAGTCCTTTGCCAAAACTTGTGCTTCGTGATAGATCCCATGAAACCCTACGGGAATCATTTCATGTACGAACGTTTCCTTTCGAATCTTGCACACATCACGTGTGTCAGCAAGTTTTCGATTCTTTTCTCCGTCCAGAACCTCTAGTCCCGCATGTGGCTCACCAATTGCAACGATTACATCTCGCGTCCTACATCGACCTATCTTTAATGTGGAGGACGAGACGAGGCCGACTGCCGTCACTCCGATACCGGTTTGGTTAACTCGAACGTTCTTCTCGGAACTCCACAAGAATTGTAGGTTTCTGAGACCGGCATACCGGACCTCATCAAGGACTCCTCTAATGAGTTGGTTGCCGGTTGGCTCGGGCTCCACGCACAACGTCCCGGCCAAGCTTATGGGTTCCGCACCTATGGAAAGGAGCTCCATTAGAGCGACCCGTGCAGTCATCTTGCCAACAATTCGCGGGTGAACTCTCACTATGTCATGCGGCTTTGAGCCAATCCCGCCTGCCGCATCGCAACTCACAGCTAGCAATTGTCCTTTTTTCAGTCTAAGCAGCGTCAAGTCTCTCTTGGTATTGATCGGTGTCAACGCCGGGAAACGCTTTGTCACATCCTCAGCCTTCTTTTCACCGCAATGTAGACGAAAGAAGACAGTATGCCGTTGATACTTGCCGCGAGGAACAGGAATGGGGTGAAGCCTAGTGTTGCAGCCAACCCCAGAACTGGGATTGCCAATACAACTAGGACCGTGTTTATGGCGACGCCTGTAGCAATAGCAGGAATCATGTTCCATTTGCGGTTAATGAAGCCAATTGCCCAACCTGAAACGGCGAGTCCTAAAGCGATTGGGAAATGCAGAATCCCCAGCGGAAAGCCGTTGATAATTGCCGTCGCCAAGTGACCCATTCCAGATACGCAGAACCCGTCCAAAGGCCCAAAGTACAAAGCGACGAAAAAGCCGGGGGCCGAATCAAAAGCCACTGTCGGAATTGGACCTGGAAGATGAATGAATGACCCTACTACCGATAATGCCGTGAACGTGGTGATCCTGGCGAGTTGAAAGGTCTTTGGCTTGTTCATTGATTCAGCTCTTCTCCCTCGTTAGCGCTGAATCTTGATTTGTTATTACGCATCAACATTCCATTCTCGAGTGCGCCGCCTCTGCCGTCTCGGTTCTTTCCTAGCATGTTCCAATTCCTGAGGCGTGTTAACATTGAGAACCGCATCACCCGATTCGATGATGAGCACTGCTTGGTCTAGTTCCCGTTCTCCAATGCGGCGTCCATCAATAATGTTAATCCCGACTGCAACTAAATCGATGCCGTCAATCTTGAATACGTATTGGGGTTTGGAACCTAGCTTTTCGTAGGCTTCACGTCTTGTCATGACAGCCAGAGTAGGCTTTCCGGATCTGTAATACTCTTCTACCGCCTTCTCAACTAGCTCAGCGGTGATGAAGGGAAGGTCTGCCGAAACAACGAGAACATCCTCGAGCGAGAGTGCCTTAATCGCAAAACGCATGTCTTCTTCAAAACCGTCACCCGGCGTGATTACCGGTTCAGCACCCAACCTCTGGGCCTCGAGAGCTGAGGCGGGTGTGTCGTCGGTCGCCGCTACAACTATTCGGTCTGCAACGGATGATTGCCTGATCACTTCGACTACTCGTTGCAACATGGATTTACCCGCAACTTTCAGCAATGGCTTCTCGACGTTGCCTCCCATGCGCGTCGCTTTGCCCCCAGCCATAACAAGAACAGACAGTGTCATTTCAGGAACACCAAAACCAGCAGGAGCGAGATAACTCGAGAGACTTCATTGGTTGCCCCCATTACGTCGCCTGTAATGCCGCCAAAGTGTCGTTTCGAAATTACGACCATCGCTCCGCCAGTGAGCACCGCACCAATAGTTAGAGGTAAGCCCGTTGCTCCTAGAGAAAATATCGAAACGGCGGCAAGAATTACGAATGAAAGGCTTAGCCGGAAGCCACGTTGCGCATGCATAGCTTCGACGAAGGCTGTGTTCATACCTTTGTGCGCGGATTTACTTGTCGCCGTGGCGAAGACCATTGAGAATTTAGCGGCTGCTTCACAGGCGACCAGGGCGACCACGATGAGGTGGTGTGGTATTGCAGCGATGCCGAAAGCAGTCGTAGATAGAACGACGAAACCTAAGGAAAGCCCCCCAGCACCGGTCGCAGGATCACGCATGACTCGCAACTTCTCCTCTGCCGACCCATGGAACATAGCCCCATCCCCAAAATCCAGTAAGCCGTCCACATGTTGTACACCATTAACCAGAAGAAGACAACCCAAGCCAACCATCCCCGCAACAAGCGGAGGGAAGAACAACTGAAGCACCCACACGACCACGCCAACCAAGAAACCAACACCGGCACCGATCAGAGGGAAAATCGGCATGTACGAGGCCGCCTGATTGAGCCCATCCTCGTCCATTCCAACGGGAAATATAGTCAAGAAGGCTACGGAATTTTTCAGGCCACCTAGCACGCTCAAGACGTTCATCTTGCACTTTGTCTAAGAGCGTAAGTGTACATATTCGAAGAACACCCAGCTATGAGACCGCCGACAGCGTCATTTGTTATCGGCCCCAGTTTTGCTAAGATACCTGGCTTATTTTGGTCGAAGCGAACGAACTCGAAGATGCCCTTGGCACCCGCGATATAGTTCGCAATCGTCATCCCTAGAAGTTCATCCGTCACGAGTCCTGGACGACCCATGAATCTCTCCTTTGTGAGGTTCGGAATCAGCCCAGCTTTTGCGTCTTCTTCAGCGCGGTAGCATGCTACAACCAGCGTAGACACGTTGGCATCTACTAGGGCATCCTTGAATTCGTTCAGAATAATCTCAGTCGCTTTTTCTTTATTCTCGACACCTGGGTGCGGGACAAAGAGCTCCAGCGCTGTTTCGACCAAGTCCACTAATTTTACGCCCCTTTCCTCTAAGTACCGAAGGAGCGGCGGATTCCCGATTCTTCCGGCACTGATCTCTGGCATTTCCATGCACCGGCAGTGCCTTATGCATTGGTTGGATAATCCAACCAAGGTCCAATCCGTTGCTTCAAGGTCTGCGATTCAGCTCGAAACAAATCGCCCTGATTTCGACATTTATCGCTATTGGTGCCGTCGTCCGGCTTGTTGTGGACGGAGTTGGCGCACTGTTACCGGAGCCAGTGTTTGGTGCGCTAATCAAGGTTGGTATGAGCGAAACTCTGAGTTTCGTGGGCGGATTCGTTTACGGTCCTATTGTGGGTTTCATCACAGGATTCATGATAATACTCCTGTCCGACATCGCGGGCCCTTATGGCCCGGGCGCTTGGACGCCTTTCATCGCCGCCATCATTGGTTTCGTTGGAGTATGCGCGGGACTCATACGACATATTCGCCCACGACCGACAGCACTTATGATGGGCGTTTCCGCCACAGCGTTAACGTTACTCAGCGAGTTCCTCCAGAACGCATGGGTTTCTGTGTTCTATAATGTGCCATTAGCAGTCACTATGGTCACTGGACTTCCCAGCATGACCGCCGCTTTGGCAAATAACATAGTTCTCTTTCCAACGGTCGGAATGAAAACGATCAGATTTATTCAAGAACATAGGCTCAACCTGTCGGAACCGAAACCAGTCCAGAGTAAAGTTGGCGACTGAACAGTGTTGTTAGGCATACGTCATACCCAGAATACGAGATGAGCGCCACATCATCCCATGCTACAACCTAGGAATTTGGCGCCAATCAACACGCTATCTTTGGCACTTTTCTCAGTGTTCGACGCCGCTCACTCTGTTTCGAGTAGAAGTAGTTTGGGATCTTCCAGATATTGTTTGATTGCGTTCATGAATTGGGCGGCCATGGCTCCGTCTAGGACGCGATGGTCGAATGAGACGGATAGGTAAGTCATGTCTCGGATTATGATTTGGTTGTCCTTTACGACGGGGCGCTTAGTGATCTTGTGGACTCCTAGAATTGCAACTTCAGGGTAGTTGATGATTGGTGTGGCGAAGACGCCGCCGATTCCGCCAACATTCGTAACCGTAAACGTGCTTCCTTGAATCTCGTCTAGGGTTAACTGTCCTGCTCGGGCTTTCTCGCTGAGTTTGGAGATTTCCTCTGCGAGTTGTGTGATCGATTTGTGTTCTGCTCCTTTGACGACTGGGACTACGAGGCCTTGCTCGGTGTCGGTGGCGATTCCAATATTGTAGTACTTCTTGAGCACGATCTCCTGTTTCTCGTCGTCTAGGCTGGCGTTGAGGTATGGATACTTCTTCAAGGCTGCTACGAGGGCTTTGATGATGAATGGTAGGTAGGTGAGTTTTATTCCCCGTTTCTCTGCGGACGCCTTAGCATTCTCCCGCAAGTGGACAACCTCACTCATATCGACCTCGTCCACGTGCGTGACTTGCGCGGTGCTGTTCCTCGACTTCACCATGTGCTCGGCAACCTTTCGTCGTATCCCCCGCATTGGGACGCGTTCCTCTACGCCGCGCGGGCCCGCGACAGTGACGGCTACGGCTGCGGCTCCCTTTCCAACATCCTTGAACCGCCTCACATCGTCATCTGTGATTCTGCCGCCTGGTCCGGTTCCTTGAACGGTTGCGAGGTCTACTCCTAGATCCCTCGCGAGTTTTCGGGTTGCTGGAGTTGCTAAGATCTCTTGCGCCTTCGTCGGGACCATTGCAACTGGTGCAGGCGATGGAATGGGAACGGTCGCCTTAGGCGCGACGGCTGCGGTTGTCTTAGCGGCCGTGGGTGTTGGTGCAACGGCCGTGGGCGCGAAACCTTGCTCCCCCTTTTCACCTATTACGAGAAGAACTTGGCCCACCTTGACTGTTCCGCCTTCTTTGGCCATGAGCTTTAGAATCGTTCCCTTCCTCGGCGATGGGATTTCGACATTGACTTTATCGGTCATTATTTCGACGAGCGGCTGGTTCTCGTTGACCTCGGCGCCTTCCTTTACGAGCCATTTTACTACTTCGCCCTCAGCGACCCCTTCGCCTATGTCTGGGAGCCGGAATTCAAAGGGCATCTTACATCAACTTAGGACTTGTTTAGAAGTTATGAACTTTCTCAATCGCGTTCAGCACGCGGTTAGCGTTCGGCATGTATTCTTCTTCCAAAGCGTACGGAAATGGGACATCGAAACCAGCGACGCGAACAATAGGTGCCTCTAAGTGTAAGAGGCCCCGCTCAGCAATCTGTGCAGCAACCTCCGCCCCGAACCCACAGGTCTTGCATGCCTCGTGCAAAATGACTACCCGGCCAGTTTTCTTGACGGAGCTCAGGATTGTTTCAATATCGAATGGCATCAGAGTCCTGATGTCGACAACTTCAACGCCAATCCCCTTGGCTGCGGCCAATTCAGCTGCTTCCATAGCAACGTGTAACATTGCACCGTAAACGAAGACCACGACGTCATCACCTTCGCGCGTAACGTTCGCTTTGCCTATGGGGATAGTGTAATCTTCGTCGGGAACTTCGCCGCGGACTGTTCGGTAGATTTTCTTGGGCTCAAGAAAGATGACGGGGTCCGGGTCGCGCAGGGCTGAGGTAAGGAGGCCTTTAGTGTCGTACGGTGTGGCGGGGATGACTACCTTGAGGCCTGGGGTGTGTGTGAAGAACGCTTCAGTGCTTTGGGAATGGTAGTGGCTGCCCTTTATGCCGCCACCATACGGTGTCCGGATTAAGACGGGCGTCGTGAAATGGCCTCCAGACCGGTACCTAAACTTGGAGAGTTCGCTTTCGATCTGGTCGAACGCTGGGTAAATGAAGTCCATGAATTGAATCTCTGGGACGGGCTTAAGCCCGTACAACGCCATGCCGATCGAAACGCCGATAATCCCCGACTCCGCTAGAGGGGTGTCTATGACGCGGTTCGGCCCGAACTCTTGGAATAATCCTTCCGTGGCTCGGAAAACGCCCCCGTTGACTCCCACATCCTCGCCTAGTATCACAATCTTGTCGTTCCGCTTCATCTCATCTCGAAGTGTATGGTTTACAGCCTGAACGATGTTGAGAAGCGCCATAAGCTACGCCTTCTCCTCCTTCTCTTCGCGAAGTTCACGAAGCTGTTCCTCAAGGTGCCACGGCATCTCGGCGTATACGTCCGTGAAGAGCGTCTCCAGAGCCGGCCGCGGCAACTTCTCGGCGTAAGCGACCGCTTCGTCTAATTCACGGTTAGCGTCCTCATGCGCTTTCTTCTCGTCAGCTTCGCTCCAAATGCGCTTCTTCTCCAAGTACCTTCGGAACCTGACGAGCGGGTCGCGTTTCTGCCACTCCTCCAATTCCGCCTCAGCCCGGTAGCGTTTCGGGTCGTCAGAGGACGAGTGTGCCCCCATACGGTAGGTGACGGCTTCGATCAAAGTTGGCCCGCCACCCTTCCGCGCCTTGTCCACAGCTTCCTTCGTGGTTCGATAAACGGCTAGAATATCATTCCCGTCCACGCGTACGCCTTCGAAACCGTACGCTTGCGCTTTGATGGCTATGGTTTCAGAGGCTGTCTGTCTTTCAACTGGGACGGAGATTGCCCAATGGTTGTTCTGGCAGAAGAAGACCGTCGGCGTCTTGTAAACGCCGGCAAAGTTCATGCCGGTGTGAAAATCATTCTCAGAGGTCGCCCCATCACCAAAGCAAGCCATAGTAACAATCGGATCACCCCTCAGCTTCGCAGCCAGGGCCGCACCCACCGCGTGTGGAATCTGAGTTGCTATGGACGCAGAACCGGAAACGTAATTTGCAGATTTCAGGCCGAACAGGTTCGTGAGCTGTCGCCCTTTCTGAACATCTTCCGCGTTGGCGAAATACTGATTCAAGAGTTGCTTGAGGGTAATGCCCCGAAGAAGCATTGAGCCTATCTCCCTGTAAGCTGGGAAAATCCAGTCCTCAGGGTTCAGCGCGTAAGCGCTTCCAACGTGTGCCGCTTCCTGCCCCATGCCGCCTATGAAGAAACCGATTCTACCTGACCGCTGGAGCTGAAGGCCGCGAATATCCAAACTCCTAGCCAGAACCATAGTTCGGTAGAGTCGACGTAACTCGTCTTTCGAAATTTCCGGCTCCATCTTCTCAACATACTCGCCGGTGGGCTTGATGACCTGCAGTAGTTCAAGGCTCAAACTCTAACCCTCTTGTGAGGTTGCCGGAAACGAACGGAAAAGCAGGTTTAGCCCTGTTAAATCTTGCCCTTTAGGCTACGGCGACTTGAAAGCAGATTGCTTCAGCGCTGTCAAGAATCAATTGGAACGTTCCAGTCTCTTCTTGCGAATAAGTGCTTCAACAAAGAATTCCCCCGCCCTGTACGAGCTGCGAACAAACGGGCCCGAAGCCACGTACAAGAATCCCAACTCCTCAGCCAAGCCCTTGTAGTAGTCGAATCCTTCCGGGCTCACGTATTGAGTGACAGGGATATGCCCCTTGGACGGCCGGAGGTATTGGCCTAAGGTCAAGATGTCCACATCTACTTCCCTGAGGTCTCTCATCGTCTTAACAAGGTCGCCCTCTGCTTCGCCTAGGCCGAGCATGATAGACGATTTCGAGTAGAGTCCCGCATTCAGGTCCTTGATGCCCCTCAGAACCCGCAGGGATTGCTTGTATGTTGCTCTAGGGTCACGAACCTTGGGTGTCAGCGGCTCCGTCGTCTCTATGTTATGGGCTACGACTTCGGGGCCGGCCTCAACAATTTTCCTCACGTCCTCTAAGTTGCCTTGGAAATCTGGAATTAGAACTTCCGTGATTACGTTCGGGTCGTGCTGTTTGATGGCCTTTATTGTTGACGCGAAGTGACTTGCGCCGCCATCGGAAAGGTCGTCGCGGTCTACGGAGGTTACCACAACGTACTTCAAGCCCAGGTCGGCGATCGTCTTAGCCACCTTCACAGGCTCGAACACATCCAGTACCTGGTGCGGGTTTCCACTCTTGACCATGCAAAACCTGCAACCCCGCGTGCAAGTGTCACCCATCAGCATGAAGGTCGCTGTCCCGCCGCCCCAACACTCCCCCATGTTGGGACAGTGTGCCTCTTCACACACTGTGTGAAGATTGTGGGTTCGAAGTTTGTTCTTGATCCTCTCGTAATTCTGCCCCGTCGGATACTTCACACGTAACCACTCAGGCTTCGCGGCCACCTGAGTTTCTTGGATTTGCAAAACGTGTGAATACCGAGGCATGACAAACCCAGATAGGAAGCTAGGGCGAATCCGCCCTTTTGACCTTTACCTTCGATTACTTCCTAGTCCTTAGCACTCTACGTTGCCTCTCGAGGCCAACTGGCTAAGACTACCGCTTCTTTCCGTTCAACATCATG
>JBAVCK010000163.1:0-1757 GCA_049586635.1 Bathyarchaeia archaeon | reverse complement strand
ACCGCTGCAACCTAAAATGCCCAATCTGCTTCGCCAATGCCGCCGCCGCAGGCTACGTCTACGAACCAACCCTCGAAGATATCTTCGGGATGATCGACAACTTAGCCTCGAACAAACCGGTATCCGTAAAGGCACTTCAATTAAGCGGCGGAGAACCCACACTTCGAGACGACCTACCGGATATCATCCGATATGCCCATGAGAAAGGTATACATCATGTTGAAGTAAACACCAACGGAGTACGAATATCAAAAGACCGCGAATATCTGAAGAGCCTCATCGACGCTGACGTTTCGAGTTTCTACCTGCAATTTGATGGCGTCACAGGGGAACCCTACAAGATAACTCGAGGTTTAGATCTGTGGCCAACCAAGCTGAAAGCCCTAGATAACCTTAGGGCCGCAGGTCATGACAGCGTAGTCCTTGTCCTTACTCTAGTAAGAGGAGTGAATGATACTCAGCTAGGCGACATCGTAGAATTTGCAGCGAGAAACCATGATATCGTCAGATGCGTTAACGTTCAGCCTGTTTCTGTTACGGGCAGAATTGATCGAGGAAAATTGCGCGACTATCGAATTACGATCCCAGACTTCATGAGGCTCGTTGAAGAGCAGACGAATGGGCAGATAAAGCAAAGCGATTTCTATCCTGTTCCTTCGGTTGTTCCATTCGCGAAGGCTGTTGGAGCATTGAAGGGAAGTAGATACCCCGAATTCACAATGCATGAACACTGTGGAATGGCAACATTCGTTTTCGTCGAAGACGGAAAACTGACCCCTATCACTCGATACGCGAACGTCGACGCTTTCATGCACTGTATGAATGATGTTTACAGGCTCGTCAGAGCGGGCAAGAGTGTAAGAGCGAGACTAGAGATGATTGAAAGCTTCAGGCACCTTAAGCTTAGAGTGCTTGCGCCTGTGATCAGCGGGGTGGTAAGGGAAGGAAGTTACGAAGCGCTTGGCAGATTGATGCACCGCGTAATCATGATAGGCGTCATGCACTTCATGGACTCATACAATTTTGACCTTGAGAGAGTGGAGCGCTGCGGCATTCATTACGCTGTGCCTGATGGTAGGATAATACCGTTCTGCACGATGAATACACTCCACAGAGAGAAAATCGAAAAGCAGTTCACGAAAATCTCCGAGGTCCAATCAATAAGGGCGTGAGAGAGACATGAACAGAACCAGTTAACTCCTAGTGTTACGCTTGTGATCTTGTGGCGACAGCGTCCGGCCCTGTTGAGGGCGAGAATGCGATAGCCTTCGGGCCCATTTCGAAATGAAATTGCACATTAGCGCGGACCGCATATTGCCTAGGCACATGGTAATGACATCATCCAGCTTGTGTGCGATCCCAAAGGTCGTTTCAGAGCTCGATGATGTCTCCAGTACGAGTAGTTTTACACCGATCTCCGAAGGAGTCAATGAGCCTATTCACTGCTTTGGAGCCTGTGCAGTGACATGGATAGAGCCACTTCGGTTGAATTCTCATGAGCTGATCGAGGGTTGCCTGGATTCTCTTGTCATCAGCATTTTCCAGATGGCAGCCGCCGATGATTGCATGAATATTGTTTGTTCCAGTTATCTTCTGCGCGTACCTTATGGTGTTTACGATTCCGGAGTGAGCGCATCCTGATATGACGACGAGGCCTTTCTGTCTCACGTTTATCAGAAGAGCTTGATCGTCAGTTATCTGGTCCTGAGCGAAACGCTGGTCCTTAACCGTCCAGAATCCCTCGACCTTCTCAAAGT
>JBAVCK010000162.1:0-5827 GCA_049586635.1 Bathyarchaeia archaeon | reverse complement strand
GTTATTTCTTGAACCTAGATGCGATTATATCGAGCTCTAGTGTCCTTATCATTTCAAGTTCTGCCTTAGGACCTTTGCTGAGTTCAGCATCAAGCGCTTCTAGGCTAGCTGCCAAAGCTGTTTTTTCATCGATTCCTCTCATCTTTAACACTGTGTGAAATGGTATTTTGTCCCAAGTCGTTAGCATAAGATGTCGAACTTTGGTCAACACGTCTATGTCACAAAGTCTGACATACTTACGGTTGGCGACCGTTACAGTTTCCTTGAGATCGCCTTCGAACTGTTCTGGCATTTCGACTAATTCTCCTGATTTCAGCAGAAACTTCAGATCTTCAGGAAGTAAGTCTGACGAGTAAAGTCTTTCAAAGCTCCTTGCATATGGGCTCATCACTACAAGTTCTCTTTCCCTGGTCTCTTTCCAGTCACCTGAGCCAACCAAACCAAGAATTTCTAAAACGTGTTCCAATCTTTTTGCGCAGAGTTCAGCGTTTCCGTACTCATCGTTAACGCTAATCATGACTTCATGTTTCAAGTCAGAATTTCCTCCAGAGAATTGTCTGGGTCGTAGATCTTGTCGTATTTTATCTCGCCCTTCTTCTTCCGACCGAATATGTCCCCTAGTTTAGCGAAGGGATCTTTTCCTCCGATTCTCCTCTTGGAAATTTCAATCACAAAATGCTGGTCTGTCTCGGCAATAATATATCTCATGTAGGTCCAGTGCTCTAACGTCCCATGGTTCACACAAACAGTTGCCCTGGTTCCTTGTTTCTTCAGAAGCACAGCGACTTTTTGATATTCTTGCATTTTGTAGTCTTCCAAGGTTGGCTTCTTACCGGAACATGATAGTAAGAGAGTCACTCCTGCTCCCTCATGGATATGGCCAGAAATGTGCATTAATGGCTTCTTTTCTTCTATGAATTCCATCAGGGCGGTGCTTCCCACATGCTTCCCCCAATAAGATGAGGGAAGACCGAACGTCCCAAGTTGATCGCGGGAACCCATATTGTAGGGCGGCACATGCGAGACGAGAATTGTTCTGTCCAGTTCGGCAGCGCTATCATGTGCTGCCTGTTGGAGGGCCCACTTGATCTCTGGTTCAGGTCTCTCGCCAGGGAATCTCCCGTTAATTGGATTCGACCCTTCAACCCCAATGAAATCATATCCGCTTACGTTCAAGTGGTTGCCTGGGTATGGTTTCGAATCTGTTAGCCTGCACCCTATCGACGCTATGGGTTTACCTATCGACTGCGCGACCCTAGCCGCGGTTCCCATTGGGTCGTAATTTCCTCCCAGAACCAAGACTGGACATCGAAATCCTCTTACAGTATCGAATATTTCTCCTATTTTCTTCGTCGCCAGTTCTTCGTCAAATGAGGGCTCATCAAGGTAGTCGCCATCTGCGATCACAAGCGACAGGTCTGATTCGCTTTGGGCATCCTGCACAAACCTTGAGAATTTGCTGAGCTCTCCGTGTATATCTCCAGCAGATTCCATGACTAACCGATGATTCTTGACTGCGAAATCATGCAGCAGTCCATCAAAACGCGCTTGGTCGCTCGATTTGTGCATAAGCATAGCCAAGTGTAGTCATTTTCATCTCTATTCTAGCGCAACTACCGGTTATTTATGACGGTAAAGAACGAAAAGACATATAGAGAATCCACTCCCCCTTGACTAGCACTAAGACCAACGAGCCGGTCTGTGAATTCTAGGTAGAGGGCAATTGGCAGGCTAGGTTTACGCGGTCCCCATCATCCATTTCATGGGGCCTACGTAGGCCGCGTATGCAAGAATAACGCCTAATATCAGAAGGGTCAAGACTGGAAACGCGTAGGAAACTACTGGGACGGTTCCATAGAGCACCGTAATGGTCGTTACGCTGTTGTCGTCCTCCAATAGTCTTACTACGCCACCCTTGTCGAACTTGACTGAGAGATTTGCCAGGCCGTTGCTATCGGTCGTGCTGGACGAAGAACCGACGATCTGAATATCCCCACCAGCCTTTGCTAATGTCACCGTTGTCCCAGTCATCGCCAACCCGTTCTGATCTAGAACCTGTACCTTTAGAACGTAGTCAGTATCCGAGTAAAGCTGGGTTGGGTTCATTGAATAAAGAGAATCAGCTTTAACGACTATGTTGACTTGCGTCTGCGCTACGGCATAGTTCACCATGGTCGAAGCGAATATTGATAGCAAAACGCATTCGACAAGAATGGTTAGGTTTCTTTTTCTCATTGTTTCCCACCACGTCTAAAGGTAAGCAACGCTGCCACAATCGCTGGTATGCCCATATTGATGAAAATCAAAGCGAGTCCAGGTGAGGTCAATCCGTAAAAAGCTGTTCCGTCACCCAAGAGCGTGCCGGCGTCTCCAGCCTTTATTCCTGGAACCAGTCCAGTTGTTGAACCGATAAAGAACAGGAAAATAACTGCCGAAACCAAGAAGCCAAGGTATAGGATGTACTTGAACGCTGTCTTGGGGAGCTTGAGAGCTGAAGATGCGTTTGCGACTTCAATAACTTGGTTGGGTTTGAAATACTTGAAGATTATGACATACAGAAGGATCGTACAAATGAAATATCCCAAGGTCTGGAAGTATAGGGTAGTAAAGGTGAGTGTCCATCCCCAGCTCTCACCGTTCACGGCGTCCCAAATTGGGATAGAATAGCAAATACTACCAATAAGCCCCAGCACGACTAGAACGTTGATCACTCTAGTTCGGGTAAGCCCGAACTCGTCCATGAAGGCGGCAGCAGCATTCTCAAAAGCACCAAGCACTATTGGAAGACCTGCTGGTATCACTATGGCGTAGAACAGCATCCCAATGACGAGACCGCCTTGCAATGTGCTCCATGCCTTGGGCAAAGCGGAAAAAGCGAGTCCCATGCTACCCGAGAATAGTGGTGGAATTCCGGTGCCTAGAATGAGCGGAACCAAGGCCATGGCGCCCAGAACCACAATAATGATGTCCCAGACACCGCTCAGTACAATCGAGTCAACAACATCGCCGCCCCTCGGTAAGTAAGACGCGAAAACGTTTCCACCACCATTTCCTATACCTGTTCTGAACATAACCCAGAACATCGCTTGCGTTATTACCGTGGCGCTCAGCAGGTTCTCTGGCCTGAAGTCGAACGTCGTTGCCCAACCTTGCAAGAAGTTCGGAACACTTGAGATTGTCCAAAAGAGAACTATTATGAGCATTGCGCATGAGAATGGTCTGTTCCATAACATGACCTTCGCCCATTTGTTAACCGATTTGTAAGTTACCACCCAGTAAAAGGCCCACAAGCCTATAACCCAAGCAATGCCCAATCCGCTCATTCCGTAGGTGTTCCAGAAATAGCCACCCGGATCGCTGCCCCAACCCTTGAAAGGAGTTAACACCAGGTATTGCAACCAAGCGCTTATTGTCACAACGTAGTCGAAGGCGAACAAGAAGTTAATGGTTACAACGAACCAGGCAAAGAAGACGAAAAGCTTGTTGCCATTTGTAATCTTGCGCCAAGTTTGCGGGTAAGCTTTTCTAACCGTAAGGCCGAGGGTGCTGTCAGCAATGAAACCTGGAACGGCCACGAGCATAAACAAAAACATGTACCAAAACCAGAAGGCTCCGCCACCCCATGCTATTGCCCTAAAACCAAACGCTACCATAACTCCGACTCCACCTATGACGGACGAGATTGCGGCAAAGAATCCGAACTTCGACGCAAATGATTCCCGCGTAGGCGCTTTATCCATCGGCAATCCGCTTCGCAAAACGATGCGACTAATCTGTATTTAACACTTTGGAGATCTGAGAGCACGAACAATGGATAATATAAATAGACTAAATATCTTCTATTGCCAGGAAACCTAATAAGAATTCGTACAACAAACAGCTTTCTTGTGGATCGTTAATGAAGGGGTTAGGACTTGGTCTCGATTGCAGACTTCCGGTTAGTGTTCTTGTATCTGCAGCCGCGGAAGCCGAGTCAAAAGCGTTCACGGGTGCTTGGGCTCTGCAGTACCACTACTTCAGGGACCCGTTTGCGGTTCTTGCTGCTATTGCCTCGGCCACATCGACGATCTCTCTTGGAACGGCGATCACAAACGTAAGCGAAAAACATCCACTTGCGGTTGGGATGAGCGCTGCCACAATTCACGAATTGAGTAAAGGAAGGATGATCTTGGGCTTGGGCACCGGCACCCCCCAGAGGATAAAGACTGAGATGGGGTTGTCATATGAAAAACCGCACTTGATTATGGAAGAAGCTGTTGCCTTGATCCGTAGTTTCCTGTCAGGAGAACAAGTAAGTTGGAACGGCCAGTTCTTTCACGTTAACGGAGCAACTCTAGGCTGGGAGCCTAGCACATCCAAGATACCCATATACTTGGCGGCGATGGGACCCAAAAGCCTCGGGCTCGCGAGCAAGGTAGCCGATGGCGTTGTTCTAAACTACGGCACAACCCCCAGTTACGTCTCGCACGCTGTCTCAGAAATCAAACGCCATCGAAAGGATTTCTCTGGTTTTGATATTACATCGCTAATCTGGGTTGTTCCCGACGAGACCGAAAGGAGCCTAATCGCCGCCAAGCGAACTTTGGCTGCATTTCTTTCTAATCCCGGCTTCGGAGAAAATGTCTTACCCTTTACTGAAGAGGCCCCGAATCAACTGGAATTGATAAGGCGTTTTCACTACTTGCCGGAAGGCCGTGTTGATATTCAATCGGCTGCACAGCTCATAAGCGATCAGCTGTTGAGATCAGTTATGATCATTGGAGAAAGCAATTCTGAATCACGATTAAGAGATTATATGAGGGCTGGCATCCAGCATCCAATTCTTGTGCCGCTGGGTGGTTACGATCAGATTCAGCGCACGGTTAAGGTATATTCAGACTAAATGCTCATCACACATGCTATGTCTGTGTCAGCTGCGGCTCTTTGTCTGTTTGAAATGATTGGCAATTTCAATGCACTTACCAAACCACGCGTTTGGATGACCGGTAATATATTGCAGTAGTTCTTCGAGCATTTTGGCTCTGTGCGGTCTCCCGATCAATTGCGGATGACAGACGAGCATGTAACATCCACCGTCCTCGTAGTAGCCGTCGAATTCTCCTTTCCAGATTTCGAGCACGTGACTAGGATTCGCCATCACCTTCTGAGAATGCCAACGCATACTCCAACTCATGTAGGGCGCGTCATCCAAGACCCAATGCACCGGAAGTTCAACAAGATCTGTTACTTTTCCGTCAAGTTCCAAAAAGTATGGAAACTCGTCGTTCATAAAGCAGGAGTCATAGACAAAACAATGATCAACGAGAAGCTTAATGGTGTTGGGACTTAGCTCCCACGCGGGGGACCTATATCCAAGAGGATTTTCCCCTGTTATCTTCTTCAGGCTGTCAATTCCTTTCTTGAGAATTTCCTTCTCCTTGTCCAAAGGGGTTGTGTAGTCCAACCATTCGTGCAAATATCCATGGTGAGCGAGTTCGTGTCCACGTCTATGAATCTCTTTGATTGCTTCCAAATGATGGTCTACTACCCATCCGGGTACGAAGAAAGTTGTCTTAAGGCCGAACTTGTCAAGTATGTCGAGTATTCTATTGAGACCAACTCTAATCTCATATTCACCCTGAGACATAAGCACGGGTCTGCGTACGCTGTCCGGATCCCTTGCAATCCACATAGTTTCGGCGTCGATATCGAAACTTATGTTCGCTGCGCACCTAGCATCATTGGGCCAAACTACGCGACGATTCTTACCGAATGCTCTTTGATTCTCTTCAACCAGAGCCTGATCACCGAGTTACTTCACAGCGAACCCTGATGTCTTGCCCAAGGT